>DASVHW010000108.1 GCA_036382395.1 Candidatus Binatia bacterium
GACGCGTCCGGTCGCAGCCGGCCCGCACAGGTGCGGAGACGGAACTGCCGTGTCAACAACCCCAGCAACTCCCCCGCTTGCTCTCGGCTACGAAAGGGCCCTACGTACCGCGCCTTGCCTGTCCCGAGCTTCTCCGTGATCGAGAGTCGTGGATACTCATCGCCCACGGAGAGCTTCAAAAAGGCGATACGCGGCAGGTGCTTGCCCAGCCGATTGTACGGCGGCTTGTGCTGCCGGATCGCTTCGGCTTCCGCCAGCGCCGCTTCCAACTCCGAACCGGCTATCTGTACGCGGACATCGCAGCTGTGGCGGATCAGGTCGAGGGTCTTGTTCGAGTGCCCTGCGGCGTTACTCAGGTAGCTGCTGACCCGTTCACGCAGATTCTTGGCTTTGCCGATGTACAGCAGGCGGTTATCGGCACCGAAGAAATGATAAATCCCCGGCTGAGCCGGGAGTTGCTCCACCTTCTCTCGCGGCAGCGGGCAGACAAACCGTCGGCCATCACGCGCGTGGTGCTGCAGGTCCAGGGCCTGATGCAGGTGTTCGATGCCGCGCGCAGCCAGCAGCTCGATCAGGTGAAAAAAGATCTCCACCGTGATGCGGACATCGCCGAGAGCACGGTGCCGGTCGCTAGTCGGTATGCCGAAGTGGCCGGCCACGACATCGAGCGAGCGGCGGCGGAGTTCCGGGATGAGCCGGCGGGTCAGTCGGAGCGTGCAGAGATGCGGATGGGGCAGCGGGCGGCCGCTGTGTGCCACCGCCGCTGCATTGAGGAAGCCGACGTCGAAGGCGGCGTTGTGGGCGACGAGCACGCCGTCGCCGAGGAACTCCACAAACCGCGGCCACACGGCTGCGACTCGGGGTTGGCCGCACAGCATCTCGTCGTCAATTCCCGTCAGGTGCGTGATGAACGGCGGCAGTCGGACCCCAGGATTGACGAGCTGCTGAAACTCCTTGATGACGCGACCGCCGTGGATGCGCGCCGCACCGATCTCAATGATGTTGGCCGCGGCAGCAGAACCACCGGTCGTTTCCAGATCGACGACGACGAAAGTGGTGTCGTTCAACGGGCGGGCCAAGGCGTCGTGCATCCGTGCATTCCAAGTTCCAGCCTCTTCCCGGAAGACGAATCGCGCATCGTGCGCCAACATCCCGTGCAGAAACCGTGGTCCGAACTCCGGGTCGGCGCCAGGTTGGGTGAAGACGAGATCCAGTAACTCGCGCGGCGACGCCCCTCCGGGTCGCTCAAGGAGGTAATCGTGGAGCTTGTCGCGCACGCCTGAATCCCGCTTATGGCATATGGCTTATGGCGTGTGGCAAAGGCTCGATGGCGACCAGAACCGGAGTCCGTAAGCTCTTACCATAGGCCCTATGCGATCAGCCATATGCCAATTCACGCCGCCTGCGCTTGCAGATAAGCTTCGATGAACTGATCGAGATCACCGTCCAGCACGGCGTCGGCGTTGCCGACCTCGACCCCGGTACGGTGGTCTTTGACCATGCGATATGGGTGCAGGACGTACGAGCGGATCTGGCTGCCCCACGCGATATCCTTCTTCGTCTTGTTCAGCACCGCCATCCTCTCGCGCTGCTTCTCCTTCTCCAACTCATACAAGCGAGCCCGCAGGATCTTCATCGCCATCGACTTGTTCTTATGCTGCGAGCGCTCGTTCTGGCAGGCCACCACGATGCCAGTGGGCAGGTGTGTGAGGCGCACCGCGGAATCGGTCTTATTCACGTGCTGGCCGCCGGCGCCGCTGGAGCGATAGGTGTCGATACGCAGATCCCCCTCGTCGATTTCCACCTCCACCTCTTCGTCTATTTGGGGATAGATGAAGATTGAGGCGAAGGAGGTGTGGCGGCGGGCGTTGGAATCGAACGGCGAGATACGAACCAACCGGTGAATGCCGGCCTCCGCGTGCAGGTAGCCATACGCGTACGCGCCCTCGACGGTGATGGTCGCGCTTTTGATGCCCGCACCTTCACCCGGTTGGATGTCGATCAACTCGGTCTTGAAGCCGTGCCGTTCCGCCCAGCGCAGATACATGCGCAGCAGCATCTCAGCCCAATCTTGCGCTTCGGTGCCGCCGGCGCCCGGATGCAGCGTCACGATGGCGTTCCCGGCGTCGTGCTCGCCACCGAGCTTGCGTTGCAGATCGAGCTGGTCGAGGACGGCCTCCACCTCATTGAGCTTCGTCCTGCTCTCCGCCTCGGCCTCCTCGGCCCCTTCGGCGGCCAGTTCGGCGAACACTTTGGCATCTTCAAGCCCTTCGAGCTGCTTGCGCCATGCGGCGATGGGCTCGAAAAGCTCTGACCGTTCTTTCAGGATACGCTGGGCCTGTTCGCTGTCGTTCCAGAAATCCGGCGCCGCGGCTTGGGCATTGAGCTCGGCGATGCGTGCTTCCCGTTGTGCAACGTCAAAGATGCCTCCCGAAGGCGTTGAGCCGCTGCTCGACAGAGGCGATTCGATCCTTCAACACTGCGTCTTCCATCAGATCTCCATGGCTATATTTAATGCCCGCTCCGAGAAAGGCAAGCGGCGCTGCCCTTTCCCTCCAAGACCAGGTGCAGCCGCCGCTCCAGGGCTTTCATCCGGCGGGCTTCCGCCAGCGAACGTTCATGGTCGTACCCGAGCAGGTGCAGCACGCCGTGGATCAACAAGGTCCGCACCTCATCGGCCTCCGATACGCGGCGACGGCGCGCTTGCCGGGACGCGGTTTGGAGCGAAATCACCACGTCACCCAGCACCGCCTCATCGCCCGGGGCGCGTGGTCCTTCACGCATGGCGAAGGCGAGGACGTCGGTGGGACGGTTCTTGCCCCGATATTCGTGGTTGAGATGCTGGATCTCCGCATCGTCCACCAGGCTGACGGCAAGTTCGGCCCCGTCTTCCTCGAGCGCGCGTAACAGGCGACGTGCGTCGGCACGGATCCCGGCAACACTGACGCCGGGGAGACTACAGCGGCGGATGACGCCAACCATCGTGAGGTGGCTCAATACGAGCCCGGGAGCGGGGCCCTCACGCCGAGCCTTTCCCGGAGGGCGAGGCGGACGAGTCGCGGCGCGTCTCGAAGCGGTCGTACGCCGTGATGATGTCCTGCACCAGGCGGTGCCGCACCACGTCGCGTTCGGTGAATGTGCAGAAGCGGATGCCGTCAATACCGGCGAGAATGACCCGCGCTTCCTTCAAACCGGAGGCGCGGCCGGCCGGCAAGTCGATCTGCGTCACGTCGCCGGTGATGACCGCTTTGGAGCCGTAGCCCAAGCGGGTGAGAAACATCTTCATCTGCTCGCCGGTGGTATTCTGGGCTTCGTCGAGGATGACGAAAGAATCATTCAGTGTCCGGCCGCGCATGAAGGCGAGGGGGGCCACTTCGATGTTGCCGCGCTCGAGCATTTTCTGCGCGCGCTCGAAGTCGACCATATCGTGCAGGGCGTCGTACAACGGTCGCAGATACGGATTCACCTTCTCGGCAAGGTCCCCGGGGAGGAACCCGAGCTTCTCGCCCGCTTCCACGGCCGGCCGCGCCAGGATCATGCGGGCGAAGTTGTTCTTCATCAGTTCGGCGACCGCCATGGCCATGGCCAGGTAGGTCTTTCCCGTACCCGCTGGTCCAATTCCGAAGACGATATCGTAGTTGCGGATGGCCTCGATGTACTCCTTCTGGGCGATGCTCTTGGGGGTGATGGTGCGCTTGTGCGCCGAAATGTAGATGGTGTCGAGAAAGATCTCGCGCAAGTTGGCCGTGCGGTCGGCACTCAGAATGCGGATGGCGTAATCGACGTCGCTGATGTAGACGGGGTACCCCTTCTCAACCACCGCATAGAGCTGGGTGAGGACACGGCCAGCCAGCTCGCGCTCGACCGGATCGCCGCTGATCAGCAGCGTGGTGCCGTTGACGGCGACGCGCACGCCGAGCCCGCGTTCGATAACCTTCAGGTGTTCATCGTGGTGGCCGAGCAGGTTCTCAAACAGGTGGTGATTCTCGAACGACAGTTCGAGGACCTGGTCTTCCGCGGCCGCGATCGTAGACTGTTGCTCAGGACACAATTTGGTA
>DASVHW010000109.1 GCA_036382395.1 Candidatus Binatia bacterium
GCTCGTAGCCGGGAATAATCGTGCAGAGAGCGGCCAGCGCCACAAACAGGAAGAGCGTGCCCAGAAAGCCGATATACTTCTCCGGATGTTGGAGGCCGACTTCTTCGATTTGTTTCTCGATACCGGTGACGACGATTTCCAGCAGGTTCTGCCAGCTGGAACGTTTCAGATCCGTGGAGAGTTTGCGCGTGATCAGTTTTGAACCGACGGCCAGCACGAGCATCAGTCCCCACGTGAACACAATGGTGCCGTTGAGTTTGAGAAACCCATGTTGCCAGAAGATCATCTCGTCGGGACTAAGGCGCATGACCAGCCTCCCTCGCCGGGGAACCGTGGTGTTCGAGCGGTTGGGCAGCACACGCCTCCGGCGTGTGGTTTTCGGCGCCACGCCGAAAACATAGTCCCTCAGACTTTTCCGCACTGGAAAGTCCGGGAATAGCGGGTGACAAAAGTTCGGGCGCGACGCCCGAACTCGCACGCGGGACGCGTGCGCTCCCCATTCTAGTTTCGAAGTTTGAGGTCAGCCGCGTCACGATGAAACGCGCGACGATAAATCCCAGGAGACACAGCAGCAGCCGCTCCCAATGACGGCCCGAGACAAAATAAAATCCAGCCAGGGCAATGCTCATCCGCAACAGCAAGCTGCCGAAGAACCACAGCGCCGGCCGTTGGGATGAAGCGCCCTTGCGAATCGTCCACCAAAGGCCGCCGAAGAAGAGCGCGCCGAGAAGAACACCTGCGCCCCCCGCCAGCACCAGTACCAAGGCTTCAGCCATGGTCATCCTCCTGCTCGTCTCGCATGGCCTTGTCTTCCTTGGCGACCCAATGCCACGCATTGATACAGCCGATCGCCAGCCCGGCAACCAATAGCGCCAGCGTCCAGGAATGGGTGCCCGGATGGTGTTTGTCCAACCAGATACCGAGCGCGGCGCCGAGCAGCGTCGGAACGACCACCGACCAGCCGATCAGCCCCATCATGCCCAAGCCGAACCAGACGCCCGGCGTGGATTTACGCGCCTTGAGCTTGCGAGCCGCTTTCGCGCCGACCTGGGCGGCTAAGGTCGGCTCGTTCTTCGCAGTTTTCTTTGGCTCGTCATTCATGTTGAAAGGTCGCGAAGCGACGCAGAAATCCAGTTTCCAATTTCGCCGTTACCGTGCGCACGCTTTGCTCGTGCTCGTCCAGGGTCAGAAACTCCTTTTCCACCGAAGCGCGCAATTGACCGAGGTCCGTTCCACCTATCGCCCGGCGCACGGAAACGAGCACGTCCAGGCCGGTCTTGACCAGCACCCCTTCATCCACGGCCACGAAAACCTCGCCCTCCGCTTCGGTTTCGTAGATCAGAATTCCCGGCGTGAGCGCCGCCACACAATCGAGTCGGTGTGGCAAGAGTCCGAACGAACCCTCGCGCGTCTCCGCCACCATGCGCGACACGCCGGTTTTCTCAGCGAAGATTTGGAACGGCAGGAGAATCTTAAGATTCATGGGGCCTTTATCTTCGCTTCGCCAATCGTACCGATCATGTAGAGCGCGCTCTCCGGGTAGTCTTTGAATTCATCGCGCAGGATTAGCTCACAGCCGTCCAGCGCGTCCTTGAGGTTGACGAGCTTTCCTTTGAGGCCGGTGAACTGCTCGGTCGTGAAAAAGGGTTGGGTGAGAAAACGCTCCAACCGGCGGGCGCGCGCGACCACGTTGCGGTCCTCCGGCGAAAGCTGCTCCAGGCCGAGCATGGCAATGATGTCCTTGAGATCCGCGTATTGCGCGAGCGTCCGCCGGATTTCCTGCGCCAAGCCGTAATGCCGTTCGCCGACGATACCCGGCGTGGCCATCTTGGAACTGGATTGTAGCGGGTCGATGGCCGGGAAAAGCCCTTCGCTGGCCCGCTTGCGCGAGAGCACGATGGAGGCGGAGAGATGCGAGAACGTATGCACCGCCGCCGGATCAGTGAAATCATCCGCCGGCACATACACCGCCTGGATTGAGGTGATGGCGCCGGTATCGGTGTTGGCGATGCGCTCCTCCAACCTCGACAACTCCGTGCCCATGGTCGGCTGATAGCCCAGACGCGACGGCATTTGCCCCATCAAGCCGGACACCTCCATGCCGGCCTGAATGAAGCGGAAAATATTATCGATGAGCAGCAGCACGTCGCGGTGCTCGTCGTCTCGGAAATACTCGGCCATCGTCAGCGCCGCATGCCCCACCCGAAACCGGCTGCCCGGCGGCTCGTTCATCTGGCCGAAGACCATAACCATGTTCGGCAGCACGCCGGCTTCCTTCATGTCGCGGTAAAGCTCCTCGCCTTCGCGACAACGTTCGCCGATGCCGCAAAAAATGCTTACGCCCTCGTGGTGCCCGATCATGTTGTGGATCATTTCGGTGAGCAACACCGTCTTGCCCACGCCCGCCCCCCCGAAAAGTCCCGCCTTGCCGCCGCGCTCCAGCGGCACGAGCACATCGATGACCTTGATGCCCGTTTCAAAGATTTCAGATTTGGTGGAACGTCGTGCCAGCGGCGGCGGAGCCCGATGCACAGAACGCCATTGGACATCGGACAACGCCGCTTCGCGGTCGACGGCGTTGCCAAACACGTCGAACATTCGCGAGAGAATTCCCTTGCCGACCGGCGCCTTCAACGGCCCGCCCGTGTCTTCCACCGCCATGCCGCGGGCGAGACCTTGGGTGGGGGTCAGCGCGATTCCACGCACGCGATGCGCGTCGAGTTGAGCTAAAACCTCGATGGCAATTTCCCCCTCCTTCGCGTGCAGCAACGAGTAGATGGGCGGCAAAGGTGCATCGAACCGTATATCTACGACACTGCCGCGCACCGAGACCACCGCGCCGAGGTTTGAAGGACTGGTTTTGTTCTTCATGTTTGCTCTCGCTGGTCCACCGTCAGCTTAATTTAGTTACACACGTCTTTTCCCGCCAGCGCTTTCTCTTTCTACGTTCCGTCCCGACTCCACTTCCAGTTTGTCAGTGCCCTGGTACCCCACATGGGTGAGGGTGGGGGCTGACGCGTACGCGGACACTCTCTTGGCTGCGTCTGATAGTCTGTAAGTCCAGGGTTGTTTCTGGGTGGCACCCTAATCTGTGGGGCGCGCGCACGCAGGGTCGTCATCACCCGAACGAGGAGTAGCGCGCCCAGCACGGCGCCGTAGGTTGCGGGCTCGCTGATGTCCTTCTTCACGCGCCAGATGAAGTGCAGCACACCAAGCGTCGGCGCAACGTACGCGAGCCGATGGCGCAGCTTACAACGCGCGAAGCCCATGCGTTTCACGGCGCCGTTGGTCGACGTGACGGCGAGTGGAATGAGGAGAACGAACGCCGCGAAACCGACGAAGATCAACTTGCGCTTGGTCACGTCAGCCCATATCGCTGGCCAGTCGAAGGTCTGATCCAGCCCGGTGTACGTGCTGACGTGCAGCGCCGCGTAGAAGAATGCGAACAGGCCAAGCATGCGGCGCAGTCGAAGCGGCCAGGTCCAGCCGAAGAGCGTCTTGAGCGGCGTACACGCAAGCGCAGCGACTAGGAAAATGAGGGCGACCAGACCCAATTGATTGAGTGCCTGCTCCGTCGGGTTTGCGCCCAGCTCTCCGCTCAGTCCGCGCAGGACGATGGCGGCAATCGGCGTGAGCGAACCCATGAAAACTGCTGGCTTCAGCCACGGCAGCGGCCCCGAGCGTTTTCCCGTTTGTTGCATTGCTAGAAGTAGCCCCGCAGGTCCATGCCGCTGTACAAGCTCGCAACCTGCTCGGCGTAGCCGTTGAACGGCAGCGTCGGACGCCGGCGCAATTCGCCAATGCGGCGCTGGCTCGCCTGACTCCAACGCGGATGATCGACTGCCGGATTGACGTTCGCGTAGAAGCCGTACTCCTGCGGCGCGGCAAGATTCCAAGTCGTCGGCGGTTGCTGCTCAGTCAGGCGAATGTTGACGATCGATTTGATGCCCTTGAAGCCGTACTTCCACGGCACGACCAGACGCAGCGGCGCACCGTTCTGGTTCGGAAGGACCTTGCCGTATAAGCCCGTGGCCATCATCGTGAGCGGATGCATCGCCTCGTCGATCCGCAGGCCTTCCACATACGGCCAATCGAGCACCCGACTTCGTTGCGCCGGCATCTGCTCGGAGTCGAGCAGTGAGGTGAAGGCGACGTACTTTGCCCGCGAAGTCGGCCCGGCGCGTTTAATGAGCGCATTCAGCGGAAAGCCGACCCAGGGTATGACCATCGACCACGCCTCAACGCAGCGCATGCGATACACGCGTTCTTCGAGCGGGAACCACGTGAGGAGCTGGTCAATGTCGGTCACGAGCGGTTTGTGTACTTCTCCTACGACGCGGAGGGTCCACGGATGTGGCTTCAAGGTATGCGCGTAGGCGGCCGGATCGCTTTTGTCCGTGCCGAACTCGTAGAAATTGTTGTACGAGGTGACAGCCTCCTCAGGAGTCGTCGGCTCGTCGCTGCGGTAGAGGCCGCGATTCGCGATCGTGAACGCACTTGCGGGTGCGTTCACCGCGTTCGCTGGGCGCCGGCGCTCGCTCGCTCGGCCGCCCTTCATCAACCACAGCAAGCTTCCGCCGACACCGGTGCTTGTCGCGGTGAACAACAGGGCGTTGCGGAGGAACTCGCGCCGGGGCAGATACCAGTGCTCCGGCGTGATCTCAGCAGTGGGAGGTATTTTGCCGAGCTTCTCCATCTCTCATCTGATGATGCGCAAGCTCCGAGGGTTTCGTCGCCGCGCCGGCTGCTTCAGATTTTCCGTGCCGCGAGCCGAGCGCATTGCTATCTGAACTACGTTTTCGAGGCTCGGTTGGCGGCGCAGTCCCCGCTGGTGGTGTCGCCCACCGCATTCACGTTGGCGATTGCCTCCCGCAGCGTGCACGTCGCATCACCGGCTGTCGTATTGTCCGCAGTGCTGCTTACGGTGATAGTCGCGGCCCTCGCAGAGCACGGTACCAGCGCCATCTCAATCGTGGTGCCCAGCGCCACCGCGGTGCCGAGGCTTGCCCTTGTGCGCCCAGTCACCATTCGACCGAGCTTTCTTAGCATTTTTCAGATGGCTGAACTATGAGTGCCAGGTGAGTGTCCAGAAAAGGGGCCTGTGTCTGTATTCGAGGGGCGTGCCGTGCCGCCGGCAAATCCCATAACCCTACCACTATGGGATTGGACCGGCGGCGATCCCGCCATGACGAAGCGAGTCGTTCAGGCGGCGGCGTGTGCGCCTGCGGCAGCCCGCTGCGGCGCAAGCGGCCTGAGCGTCAGCATCCCTCGCTACTTCAGCTCCGACGACACTCTTCGTGCCACACTCTGCTGCGTGGCCAGGTGGTGTTCACCACACGCTTAGCTGCCTCTTCTGTTGCACCTCTGTGGGGCAGCTGCTAATGTCTAGTTCACACTGACTGTCCGGCGCGAGAATCCCCCCTCGTTTGAAGGCCTCTGAGAGTCCGCACCCCACATTCAGGAAAACATGGCGATGGCAACCGGTGCCGTTGGCCGTGAGGTGCACCGCAAGTCGGTTGCGCCGGGGTCTGGCACACACCGGGCCCAACGTCAACGTGGTCGCTGCGGCGGCCCAAACAGAGGGAGTTCATGCAATGGGTAAGAAACTGTACGTAGGCAACCTGGCCTTCGGCGTCAGCGACAAGGATCTGGAGGAGCTGTTCGCGCAGGCCGGCGTGTGCGAGTCTGCCGCGGTCATCACCGATCGCGCCACGGGTCAGTCCCGAGGCTTTGGTTTCGTCGAAATGGGTTCGAACGCCGATGCGCAGAAGGCGATCCAACAGTTTGACGGGCAGGAGTTCAAGGGCCGCGCCCTGAAGGTCAACGAAGCGCGAGACCGCGAAGGCGGCGGTGGAGGCGGTGGGGGCGGTGGGGGCGGTGGCGGCCGCGGCGGCCGCGGCGGTGGGTTCAACCGGCGCTACTAATCGCATCCGATGCGCCCGCCGTAGGCGCGTGCAGACGCGACCACGGTCGCTGGAATTGCGCAGCCTACGGCGGCGCGCCCGTGTATTCCACGGGATCTGAGGGGAGAACAGATGTCATTCGACAACTTGCCCGCTTCAAAGCCGGCTCCGCGGCGCACCAAGAAAGAACCGGTCTTCTGCGTGGGCTGGCGCGCCTACGTCAACTGGCCACAGCCCGCCGGGCAGCCGTCCGTTCCGGTGCCGTTGACCGATGCGAGCGGCAAGCAGATTGCCAACGATCTCGCCGACGGCCAAGAGGTCGAGATACTTTCCTGGCGGCCCCGCGCGCGTGAAGGCTTGGCCTATCAGATCCGCAGGCTCATCGACAGCAGTGAATGGTGGATCGCCGCCGTTTACCTGCGCCGGCTGCGTGAGGGACAGCCAGGTGCGGGTGCGGAAGGCCGGCTGCACGCCGAGGGCCGGTGACCATGGAGCGACCGATGGACGCTTCGCCCCGTCTGCATCTACGCCGTGAACTTGAGGCGCATTTGACGCAGCTCGGATACTCCAGCGTGCGCGCCAGGCGTGCGAAGACAGCCGAGCCCGAAATCGTGCGCGTGAGCCCGGTGCGCGGTCGCATCGCCTACGGCGAAACCGTGCTGCGCAGCGACCTGCGCCGCCGACAGTGCCACGAGCGATTGCTCTGCTTTTCGCAACGGCGGACGCGTCATCGCGGCACGATCCTGTTCTTCATCGGCGTGGCGGAAGCAGATCAGCGGGAGCTCGAAACTTTGCTGGAGCAGCTCGCAATTCGCAGCGCCCTGCGTGGCGGGCACGTGCACGTGCTGCCGATCGCAGAGCCAGAGGAGCCCCGGCGGCGGACGGCGTCGCGCGGGCAGTGACACTGACCACTTCCACGCACCACCGCCCGACAAGGCGGCAAGAGATGCCGGCCACCGGCACCACCTCCCATCCCATACGGTTCAATGCGCCTCCCGTTTGCATCAGGCGCCACAGCACAGAGGAAGGACATTCAATCTAGTGAATTCTGCAGAAATGACGTTTCAACAATTTCAGCTCTCGCCGCCGATGCAGGCGGCCTTGCGGGCCGCTGGTTACCGGACACCAACCCCAATTCAAGCAGGGACCATTCCTGCGGCCTTGACCGGGCGCGACGTGATCGGCGCGGCGCAGACCGGCACCGGCAAGACCGCTGCGTTTCTCATCCCCCTGGTGGAACGCCTCAATGCCGCGCGTCGCGGCGGCCAGCCCGGCACCGCTTTGGTCTTGGCGCCGACGCGTGAGCTCGCCGAACAAACGCATGGCTGGACTCAGCGCTTGGGCTGCGGTCTGCGCGCGACGCTGGTCGTCGGTGGTGTGGCCTACGGCCCCCAACTTGCGGCGTTTCGCAGCCGGCCCGCAATCATCATCGCGACACCGGGACGGCTCGTCGACCACCTGGAGCGCGGCACGGTGTCGTTGCGCGAAGTATGCATCCTGGTCCTCGACGAGGCCGATCGCATGCTCGACATGGGGTTCAAACCACAGCTCGATCGCATCATGCGGGTATTGCCGACACCGCGGCAGACGTTGCTGTTCTCGGCGACGCTTGCGCCCGAACTCGGTGCCTTGGCCCGGATGCACTTGCGTGATCCCATCCGCGTCGCTGTCGGCCCGCAGGCGGTACCGCCCAGCCGCACCGTTCAGGATGTGTACCTTGTCGAGCACCAGCACAAGACGCCGCTGCTGCTGTCGCTGATCGAGCGGGACGCAGGCAACGTCCTGGTGTTCGCGCGCACCAAGCACCGAACCGATCGCCTGGCACGGACGGTGCACAACGCCGGCCACGCCGTGCAGCGCCTGCACTCCGATCGTTCCCAGTCGCAACGGCGCGAAGCCCTGGAAGGATTTCGCGCCGGCCGCTACCGTATCTTGATCGCTACCGACATCGCGGCGCGGGGCATCGACGTCGCCGGCATTGGGCGCGTCATCAACTACGATCTGCCGCACACGGTCGAGGACTACGTGCATCGGGTCGGCCGTACCGCGCGCGCCGACGCCGATGGCCACGCATCGAGTTTCGCCGCACCGGAGGAACGCGCACAGCTGCACGCCATCGAACGGCACATCGGTAGCTCGCTGCCGCGGCAGTCGCACGGTGCCGACCGCGCGGCGCTCCGGGCGTGAAGTCGAACCTAAAAGGAGGTACAACATGCGCAAGGAAGAGGAGCCCGCCCGTTTCGGGCCAGGACACTGGGTGACGATGCGCGACACCGGCGAAAACGTCAAGGTTGAATCCTGGTCCGCCATCGCCGCCGCCTATCGGGTGCGCTCCCGCAAAGGCGGGCTGCAGTTTGCCGGCCAAGACGAACTGGTGGAGATCTGCGTTCACCCGGAGGATCATCTCGGCAAGCATTGGAGCCGCTGCCCGGCCCCTGGGTGCGGAGCCCCACTCACTCCGGGGCTAGCGCTGTGCGAGCACTGTCACGCCCCGATATGCACCTGCGGACGCTGCCGCTGCCCCCGCAAGCCGGCGCGCAAGCCAGCGCGTAAGAAGGCGGCGCCTAAAGCTCGGTGACGTCCATGCGGGTGTTCTTGGTACACGTTCGTGACCCCCAGTTCTACGCGCTGCCGGCAGCGACCCGCGCCAAGAACGGCAACATCCGCATCATGGGTTTCCCGCCCATCGGCATCATGGCGCTCTCCGCCGTGCTCAAACGCGCTGGCCACGAGTGCGTCATGTTCGACCAAGCGAACCCGGGAACCCCCAATGAAGTCATCATTGAGGAGATGCAGCGACAGCGACCAACTCTCGTCGGACTGAGTTTCTTGAGTACGACCAGTTACCCCTACGCCAAGATCCTCGCCCGCCAGATCCGCGCCGTCGATGCCCAAGTGCGGCTGGCCTTCGGTGGGGTGTTCGCCACACTCAACGCCCAGCTGATCAAGTTGCAGTGTCCCGAGGTGGACTTCGTCTGCCGCGGCGACGGCGAGCAACTCATCCTCGATCTCGTCGGGCAGCTGGACGATCCTGGAGAAGTTGCGGGCCTGACCTGGGCGAAGGACGGCACCGTCGTCCATAACCCCAATCGGGTGCTGGACCGTGCCCTCGACCAGTGGCCGTTTCCCGACCGCGAGAGCCTGCCGCTCGATTTTATCGAGTCGATGCCGCTCGACGTGCCTGCAGTCCTCTCCATGGAGCGCTTCACCACCATGCAGACCTCGCGCGGCTGTCCCTGGCCATGCGTGTTCTGCGACATCCCCATTTTCAACGAAGGCAAGTGGCGCTCGCGCAGCCCGCAACATGTCGTGGACGAGTTCAAACACCTCCAGTCGCTGGGCTACGGTGCCGTCTACTTCGTCGACGACCATTTTCTGCTGCAGCCCAAGCGCATCGAGGCGATCTGCAAGGGCATCAATGATGCCGGGGTCACCATCCAGTGGGGCTGCGAAGGACGTGTAGATTCCACGGCGCAGCATCTGTTCCCCGCCATGGCGAAGGCCCACTGCCGGACGCTGATGTTCGGCATCGAATCCGGCAGTCAGAGAGTGCTCGACCGGCTCCGAAAAGAACAGACGCTGGCGGAGGTTGAGACGGCAGTGAGCAACGCCAAGCAGGCGGGGATCGAGATCGTGCACGGGTTCTTCGTCGTCGGCAGCCCGGACGAGACCGTCGAGGACTTGCGTGCCACCTTTGACTTTGCGGCCAAGCTCCGGCTGGACACCTTTGCGTTTAACCGTCTGTGCGTCTACCGCGGCACTCCGCTCTGGCAGGAGTACCTCCAACGTGGCTTGGTGAACGAAGCGACCGATTGGTACAAGTACTTCAAGTGTTCGGAGATCGATCCCACGTGTCTACCGGGGGAGGTGATCAATGCCGAACGCACCGCTGGCTTCCGGCGGGTGTTCCGGTACAAGCTGACGCGCTACCCGCTGCAGACCATGCGGCTTTTACGCCGCTTCCTGCGTCACATGCCGCTGCGGAACGTGGCTTATTTGCTCATCAAGCCATTCCTCGGGGACAAGCGCGGGCCGACGAAGAATGAAGTACTGTCCCGCGCCGTCGAGCATGGAGCGCTGAAGGACGCGGCAGCGCAGCTGACGCAGGTTTCTGATGCCCAGTTCGAAGAAGTCATCGCAGAATCGAAGGCCGGCCACATTCCGCCAAAGACTGCGGTCGGGTAGACGGACCATTCTGAAGCTGCCCGGGTTGAGTCGGCGCCCGCTACTTGACCGATCGGGTAGCGTTCGCAAACGCTCCGCGTGTCTTGCCGATTCATGCGCCACAAGGCTATACCCGGGTGAACGAACTGCATGAATCCAGGAGGGAAGAATCGTGCGCACAGAACTCTGCGACCAGCTCGGAATCGAGTTTCCCATATTTGCTTTTAGTCACTGCCGCGACGTCGTTACCGCGGTCAGTCGGGCTGGCGGGTTCGGAGTCCTCGGTGCAGTCGGCTTTCAGCCCGCCCAACTCGAGATCGAGCTGAAGTGGATTGACGAACACATCGGCGACAAGCCGTACGGTGTCGACATCGTCATCCCCGGAAAGTACGAGGGGATGGGTGAGGTCGACCCAAAGAAGCTCGAGGAGCAGTTGCTTGCTGCCATCCCCCCGCAACACCGAGCCTTCGCCGACAAGGTCCTTGCCGACCATGGCGTGCCGAAGCTGCCCGAGGGCGAGAAAATGACCGAGTTGCTCGGCTGGACGGCAGCGACGGCAACTCCGCAGATCGCGGTGGCGCTCAAACACGATAAGGTGAAGCTGATCGCCAACGCCTTGGGGACGCCTCCCGCCGACGTGATCGACGAGATTCATGGGGCGGGGCGGCTGGTCGTCGCGCTCTGCGGTTCGGTCAAGCACGCCCGCGCACACAAAGCGGCGGGGGTCGACATCATCGTCGCTCAAGGATACGAAGGCGGCGGACATACCGGTGAGATCGGCAGCGTCGTGTTATGGCCCGAAGTGATCGATGCGGTGGCGCCGACTCCCGTGCTCGCCGCCGGAGGCATCGGTACGGGCCGGCAGATCGCGGCGGCACTGGCTATGGGCGCGCAGGGTGTGTGGACCGGATCGCTCTGGCTCACGGTGCAGGAGGCAGAGGCCCCACCCGCACAGATGGACGCCCTGCTCAAGGCCACAAGCCGCGACACTGTGCGCTCACGGTCGTTTACGGGTAAGCCGTGTCGCATGCTGCGCAACGCGTGGACCGAAGCGTGGGAGGCCCCCGATTCGCCCAAGCCACTGGGTATGCCCCTGCAGTTCATGGTTACCGCAGACGCCGTTGCCCGTGGGCACCGTTATGCCGAGAGAGCCAAGGACGTCATGTTCAACCCGGTGGGGCAGATCGTCGGCCAGCTCAACGCGGTGCGCCCGGTCAAAGAGGTCATTCTGCAATTGGTCGAGGAGTACCTCGAAGCCGCGGAACGCCTGCAGCGCCTCACGAGCAACGCCCTGGGGTGACGCGGCCCGCCGTCGTGCTTTGGGGGCTGAACTGAGCCGGCAACCTATCACGACTCCGGCTCGCCCGCTGCTAAGTTTGCTCAGCAGCTAACTTTCTCAGGTAGCTCGCTCCAAGTCTTCAGAGTCCGGCCTCTCTTGGTTGACGCAAATAGTAGTTTGCGCCCGAGCGCATGCGGGCTACTGCAGCATCGCTCACCAACCCTTCCGGAGTAGGGAAGAGCGGTGCGGCACTGCCCTTGCTCACTGCCATGCACTAGGAGGTAGCGACAATGGGACTCGATATGACGGCACAGTTGGCTCCGGCGGTGTGGGGGATGGTTGTTCTGATGGTGATCTCGAGCGTGGCACTCTTGCTGTCACACCACTGACGCGAGCGCTGCAGTCAAACTGGGAGGAGCGCGACCATGTCCAATATCCTGCAGATATTTTTGATGCCAGCCTTCGGAGGCGCACTCGCGGGGACATTGAGCTGGCCTGCAATCGGAGCCGTATTTGCCTGGCTGCTCATTCTCTCCCTGCTCGGTGACTCTTCGCGGCTGGAGGATCCAGCCACCTGAAATCATTCGCGCCGGTTCATCCAGATCATGAGAGGACACGCATGCGAGGCAATTGGGAGTGAATCGAGTTCAAAGTGCTGATGCGCCGGTCCACTGTACCTTGTTGCATGGTGGCCGCGGAACGCCCTCTCGGAAGCGGCGCAGACGCTTCTGGATCGAGCCGCAACCTGGCGGCGGTGGGCGCAGCGGCTCATCACCGCGTGCGCGCTGGGCGGCAGGAAGGAGGATCTTCTCTTCCATGCCGATGTGTTTGAGCAGGCCGGCGCGGAACTCGGCATAGGTCGCATGGTCGATGGCGCCGGGCTGCGCGCCGGCACGTTGAAGCAGCGCGTCCAGGCGGACGTGGTCGACAACAAGAAACCACGAGACAGGCCCCGGCGCGTGGTGAAGCGTTGTCGTCGGGCTTCCGGACGCTGTCGGTTCCATACTGGTTCCTAGTGTAGGGTGCGCGGAGGAATGTCGACAACCCTCGGAGGCGATGAACTGGAAGGAGGCAACCACGGCGTGCAGTTCCCGTCGGGTCGCCGGCTTCATCCAGTGATGATCGCAGCCGGCGAGCTGCAATCGTCGTTGGGCTTCTTCTGGAGCACGGCTGTCGGGGGAGAGAAATATCCAAAGCGTCTCGCCTGACACACAAAATCGCAAAGCCGTGTGTTGAATAGCACACCGAAATGTGGACGCGGAGGTGCGTGGTTGATAGTTATACTCCTGTCCCGCAGTTGTGAAGTGGTAGGTGTGGAGCCAGGAATGTGTAGGGGTCTCTTAGGGCATAGAGTTCGCACGCCAGATTTCTCTTCCCACCGTGGTTCGTCGAAAGACTCCTGGGTATAGGCCGGCAGCGCGCTGTGGAGCGAGCGCGGCTCTTTGACGTGAGGGGCAGGTGTCCTTGGCGAAAGAATTTGTACGAGACGTGTGGGCGTTGATCCTCGGCGGTTCAAGTGGGTTTGGCCTGGCCGTCGCCCACAAGCTCGCGGAGCACGGCATGAACCTGTGCCTGGTCCATCGCGACCGCCGCGGGGCCATGTCCCGCATCGAGCCGGAATTTGCCAGGATTCGGTCGACTGGCGTATCGCTCCTCACCTTCAATGCGGATGCGCTCGACGCGGCGACGCGCACCACAGTTCTCGACCAGATCGCCAGCGTTGTGGGCGCCACAGGTCACGTGCGTGTGCTGCTGCACTCGATCGCATTCGGCAACCTGAAGCTGATCGCCCCCGGGAAGGCCTCATCTCACCACGCGCGTGGCGCACTGGCGTCGGCGCTCGGTGTCGACGAAGGACGGCTGACGACGAGCGTCAATTCGCTGTTTGAACAAGGTGTCGACGCGCTGCACACGCTTGTAGGCCCACCCGCGTACTCCAACTCGTACCTCGACGACGAGGACCTGGCCCGTACAATCTACAGCATGGGCACGAGTTTGCTGGGCTGGACGCAGGAGATGCTGCGGCGCGGGTTGTTTGCTGACGATGCGCGGATCTTCGGCCTCACGAGCGAAGGCAACCAGCTGGCGTGGAAGGGCTATGCCGCGGTGGCCGCGGCTAAGGCCGCGCTGGAATCGATCGTGCGGGCTATCGCCGTCGAGCTGGCGCCGTACGGCATTCGTGCCAACGTCATCCAGGCGGGCATCACCGACACGCCTGCATTGCGGGCGATTCCGGGGAGTGACCGCCTCAGGGCGCAGGCGCGTCTGCGTAATCCGTTTGGCCGCCTGACGACACCGCTCGACGTTGCCAACGTCATCTACCTACTCTCGCTCGACGAGGCCGCCTGGGTCAACGGCGAGATCATCCGCGTCGACGGTGGCGAGCACATCTCTGGGGGCATGCCGTGACCCTTTATCTCCATGGCCTGGGACACTTTCACCCGGAGAACGAGATTACGAATCGCTTCTTGGAGGAACTCGACATCGGCACCAGCGAGGAGTGGATTTGCGAACGGGTTGGCATCCGCTCGCGGCGCACCACGTTGCCGCTCGACTACATTGTCGACACACGCAACCGTGATCCGCGGGCCGCCGCCGCGGCGGCTCTGTACACACACGCGGAGTCTGGCCGGCGCGCGGCCGAGATGGCCATCGCCCGGGCCGGCATCGCCAAGTCGGATATCGGGATGGTGCTGGCCGGCTCGTCCTTGATGGACACCGCCACACCGGCCGAGGCGTGCAACATCGCACGGGCACTGGAACTCGAAGTGCCCGCCTTCGACATCAACTCGGCATGCACGAGCTTCTTCGCCAGTCTTTATGTGCTCTCGCTGATGCAGCCGGAGCGGCTCCCGGCGTTTGTGCTCATCGTTGTACCCGAGGCCCTGACCCGATCGGTCGACTACACCGACCGCGCGTCCGCCGTCCTCTGGGGCGACGGCACGATTGCCGCGGTGGTTTCTACGCAGGTGCCCGGCCCCGCCCGCATCCTGAGTAACACGCTCATGTCGAGTCCGGCCGGGGCGGACAAGGTGGTTGTGCCGCGCGTCGGCCATTTCCGCCAAGACGGGCGCCAAGTGCAAATGTTCGCGATCAAGAAAACGGCGCTGCTCCTGAAGCAGTTGCAGGATGCGTTTCAGCAGGACCGGCGCACCCTGCACTTCGTCGGCCATCAGGCCAATTTGCGTATGCTCGAAGCCGTCTGTCGGCAGTGCGGCATTCCGCCGGAGCGGCATCACTCTAATGTCGAGTGGTTCGGCAACACCGGGGCGGCCAGCGCCCCCGCGGTGATCTCGATGACGTGGGAGCGCTGGACGCCAAATGACGACATCGCGGTTGTCGGTGTCGGTGCGGGACTGACGTGGGCCAGCTTTCTCCTTCGCTTTGAGGCGGCGGCATGACCTACGCGGAGTTCCGCAGCCGATCGAGTTTCACGATGGTCGAGCTGCTCGCGTTCGCACACGGAACGCTGGTGAACGCCGCGCCGGACGGCTTCCGTGCACGTCTGCCCGCGCCGCCCTTGCTGATGCTGGATCGCATCCTTGAGATTACGCGACAGGGTGCACGCGGGCGGATTGTGGCCGAGCGCGATGTGCGTGTGGACGACTGGTTTTTCCAGTGCCACTTCCTTGGCGATCCGGTACAACCCGGCTGCCTCGGCATCGATGCCGTGTGGCAGCTGCTCGGCTTTTACGGTGTGTGGAACGGCGGCCTGGGCAGCGGTCGCGCGCTCGGCTGCGGCGAGGTCGAGTTTGCCGGACAAATCCGCCCGCACGACCACACGGTGCGCTATGACGTTGAGATCCTGCGCTGCGCCGACCTGCCAAAGTCGGGCTCGATGATCATCATCGGCGATGGGACGGTGTGCATCGACGGCGAGCCCATCTACACCATCAAGCGTGCCAAGGTCGGGGTCTTTCGCGACCTCGATTATGCCGATTACCCGCATCCATCGCCGCGCTCGCGCGGCGGCCGGCTCGGGAGCTGATGATGAGCAAGCGAAAAGTCGCCCTGATCACCGGCGGCGGGAACGGAATCGGTGCTGCCTGCTGCCGCGCGCTTGCTGCCGAGGGCTTTTGCGTTGCGGTCCACTACCGCTCGAGTGAGGCGGCGGCGCTCAGGTTGGCCGCCGAGCTGCCGGAGGCATTCACCGTGCGGGCCGACCTTGCCGTTGCATCCGACATCGAGGAACTTGTCGCGACGTTGCGGGCCAAGGCCGGGCGGATCGACGTCCTGGTGAACAACGCGGGCCTCAATCGCAACGGCGAGACCGCGTTCATGGAGATCGCCGATTACGACGCGGTCGCCAGCCTGGCGCGCGGCACTTGGTATCTCACCAAGCTCGTGCTGCGCCGCTTCATGCTGCGGGCGGGCAGCGGGCGCATCATCAACATCACCAGCGTGGTCGGACACACCGGCAATCGCGGCCAGGTGCCGTACACCATGGTGAAGAGCGGTCTCGACGCCATGACCAAGTCGCTCGCGCACGAGCTGCGTGGGCGTGACATTTTGGTGAACGCCGTGGCCCCCGGCTTTATCGACACCGGCATGACCGCGGAGCTTCCCGCCGAGATCCGTGCCGATGTCCTTGCCCGTATCCCGCTTAGCCGGATGGGCACGCCCGCAGAGGTGGCCGATGTCGTGAGCTTTCTGGCGACCCGGGGCAGCTATCTCACCGGAACCGTGATTCACGTGAATGGGGGGCTCTACGGTGGCTGACGTCCTGACCCCGGCTGAGGTGCTGGCCGCGATCCCGCAGCAAGAGCCTTTTCGCTTCGTCGACGACATTCTTGCGATCGATGATGACCACATCGTCGCCAGATATCGCTTCCGTCCGGAGGCGGAGTTTTACCGTGGGCATTTCCCCGACAGGCCGATCACACCGGGCGTGCTGCTCATCGAGTCCATGGCGCAAGCGGGCGTGGTCGGTCTGGGCATCTACTTGCTGGCGAAGGAACGCGGAAGCGACGCGCTCGCGAACTTTGTCACCTTTTTTACCGACGCCACGGTGGAGTTCTCGGGCATCGTCCGCCCGGATGAGCGGGTCGTCATCACCGGACGGAAAGTTCTCTTCCGGCGCCTGAAGATTCGTTCCAAGGTTGAGATGCGTCTCGAGAACGGCACGCTGGTATGCGCGGGAGTGCTGGCCGGAATAGGGGTGGCCAAATGAGGTGCCGCGCCGTCGTGACGGGGCTCGGCGTGGTTGCCCCCAATGCCAACTCCGTGTCGGGTTTTGAAGAAGCGCTACGACAAGGGCGTTCGGGTATCCGCGCCATCGAGCGGCTCGCGCAGCTGGGCTTCGCGTGCCGGGTTGCCGCTGTGCCACAGGGCATCGACACGATCGCAGCGTCGTATTTTGGTGAAGACGAACTGATGGCCATGAACTCGAACCTCCGCTACGCGAGCATTGCGGCTGTCGATGCGTGGTGCGACGCAGGGCTGGTGCGTCCGCACCCGGACGACGACATCGTGGATTGGGATGCCGGCGCCATGCTGGGCACCGGCATCGGCGGTTTGGATACAGTGGGTGAGAAGATCGTCCCGCTCACCGATGCCGGCAAGGTGCGCCGTCTCGGCAGCACAATGGTCGAGCAAGTGATGGGCAGCGGGGTCTCCGCCAAGGTGGCCGGCCTGCTCGCCCTTGGCAACCAGGTGACCACCAACTCCAGTGCCTGCTCCACCGGAACCGAGGCCATCGTGGAGGGCGCCCTGCGCATCCGGCACGGGTTGGCGACACGCATGCTGTGCGGTGGCTCGGAGGGATCGAGTCACTACATCTGGGCGGGCTTCGACGCCATGCGCGTGCTATGCCGCACGCACAACGACACACCGGAGCGCGCCTCGCGACCGATGAGCGCCTCGGCTGCCGGTTTCGTTCCGGGCGCCGGCGCTGGCGTGCTGCTGCTGGAGAGTCTGGAGAGTGCGTTGGAGCGCGGAGTGCGGATCTATGCGGAAGTGCTCGGTGTCGCGGTCAACTGCGGCGGCCAGCGCGGCGGCGGGAGCATGACCGCTCCCAATCCCGAAGGCGTTCGCCGCTGCGTCCGCAGCGCGCTGGCGGATGCCAACATCAGACCCGATGAAGTCGATGCCATCAACGGTCACCTCACGGCAACCGGCGCCGACCCGCGCGAGGTGCGCGCGTGGGCGGCGGCGCTGGAGCGCACACCGGAGCAGTTTCCGCCCATAGTGTCCACCAAGTCCATGATCGGGCACGCCCTCGGCGCTGCGGGCGCGATCGAAGCGGTGGCCGCGGTGCTGATGCTGCACCGCGGTTTCATTCATCCATCAATCAACTGCGAGGACGTGCACCCGGAAATTCTGCCGTACGCGGCCTCGATCCCGCACACGTTCCGCGTCATGCCCACGCTGCGCGTAATGGCCAAAGCCGGTTTCGGCTTCGGCGACGTCAACGCCTGCGTGATCTTTCGCAAATGGGACGAGTCAGACAAGGTTGAAAGGAGAGAAACGTATGCAGCAGACGGAAGTGCTTGAGAAGGTGGTGGAGATTCTCACCCCTTACGTCAAGAACGAGGCGGCGTTGACCGCCCTCACACTGGAAACCAACATCCTCGATGACCTCAAGGTCAACTCGGCGCGGCTGGTCGACGTGGTGCTGGCCTTCGAAGACGAGTTCGGCATCGAGGTGGCTGATGACGAAGTCGATACCGTCAACACGGTGGGCGACGCGGTACATTTGATTTGCACGAAGCTGCAGTAAGACTTCCTGACGAGCCGGTCGTGCCCCGGCGCCGGCGGCTCGCCCTCGTGCTGCAGCGGGAGATCGGTCGCGTCCTCGGGCCGGTGTGGATCCCCGTACTGGGCGGGCTGCTGCGCTTGTGGTTCGGCTACCGTATCGAGCGGTTGGCCGACACCCGGCGCGCGTACCGGCGCATCTGGCGTGAAGTCGACGGGCCGTTGCTGATCTGTGCAAACCACCTGACGATGATTGACTCCGCCATCATCGCCTGGGCGCTCGGGTCTCCGTGGTGGTACGTGCGGCACTTCTCGGCCCTGCCGTGGAACATGCCGGAGCGGAACAACTTTGCCCGCTCACTGCTGGCGCGGATGCTGGCTTACATCATGAAGTGTCTCCCGGTGACCCGCGGTGGGCCGCGCACCGAGGTGATGCAGGTGGTGCACTCGTTCATTGCGGTGTTGGCGAACGGCCATGTCGGTCTGATCTTTCCGGAAGGTGGCCGGAGCCGGACGGGCCGCGTCGACATCGAGCGCGCCGCGTATGGGGTCGGGCGCATCGTTCGTGAGCTACCGGGCTGCCGGGTGCTCTGCGTGTATCTGCGCGGCGCCCACCAAACAGACTTTTCGGACCTGCCGGCGCACAACGAGCGCTTTGGTGTTGCGGTGCGGCTCATTGCGCCGACATCTGCGGTCAACGGCCTCCGCGGCGATCGCGAAATCACACGGCGCATTGTAGAAGAGCTGGCGGATATGGAGCGGCAGTACTTCGATGGTCGGTAACGACGTGGTCGATCTCGCGGATCAGGACTGCCAGCCAGGGAGAACTCACCCGCGGTTCGACCGCCGGGTGTTCAGCCCCAGTGAACTGTGCCTGATCCAGACTAGCTCGGCGCCGGTACGCATGCGCTGGACCCTTTGGGCCGCGAAAGAGAGCGCCTACAAGCTGTTACGTAAGCTCGATCCTAACCTCGGGTTTGCACCGTCCCGGTTTGTCGTGCAACTGGATCGTGTGGCTCGCGCTGATGTCCGCTTTCTTGGCGAGGTAGACGGTGACGGGTCGACAACCGGAACCGTCGTGCGTGGTAACCGATGCGTATCCTTCCGTGCAATCGCAGACGCTGAGGCACTCCACGTCATTGCGACGTGCCATCGCGGGCAGAGCCGGCGGCTGCTGGCAGGGGTGGCGGAGGCAAGCGCCGAGTCTCCCAGCAGCGCTGTGCGGCGCATGGCGATTGCTGCGATCGCAGCGGCGCTGGGTGTGGCCCCCGGAGAACTGAGCGTCGTGCGCGAGGCGCGGATACCGCGGCTGCGGCGAAATGGAGAGCCGGTGCCGATCGATTTGTCATTGTCGCACCACGGTCGCTTCGTGGCCTTTGCCGCCGTGGATTCTCTTCGATGGAGCGCGGCGTGACGCGTGGTCCGATCCACTGCCTTGGCATCGTCAATCGTGGCGAGGCCGCGATGCGCTGTCTGCGTGCGGTCAAGGCGCTGCGGGCCGCGGAGCGGAGCACGCTGAGGGCACTCGCATTATACACCGAGATCGACCGTGATGCGCCTTTTGTCCGGCACGCCGACGTGGCGGTCGCGTTGCCGACACGCGGCGGTGGCGTCGGTGCCTACCTCGATCACGACCGGGTCATGGATGCGCTGCGACGGGGCGGAGCGGACGCCGTGTGGCCGGGATGGGGTTTCGTGGCAGAGGATCCCGACTTTGCCGATCGTGTGGTGGGCGAGGGCCTGCGGTTTCTGGGGCCGAGCGGCGCCACCATACGAAAGATCGGCGATAAGATCGCCGCCAAGCGGTTGGCGCAGCGCGCCGGTATCCCGGTGGCCGCCTGGAGCGGTGGCGAAGCTGCGGACGCGGATACGGCTCTGCTGCATGCTCGCGATTTGGGCTACCCGCTAGTCATCAAAGCCGTGGCCGGGGGTGGAGGACGCGGCATTCGCATGGTCACCGCCGAGGCCGAACTCGCGCCGGCCTTTCAAGCCGCCACGGCAGAATCCCATGCTGCCTTTGGTGACGGCCGACTGTTTCTCGAACGACGTATTGTGGGTGGCCGTCATATCGAAGTCCAGATCGCCGGCGATGCATACGGTCGCGTGCTCGCGCTCGGGTGCCGCGACTGCTCGGTACAGCGCCGCCATCAGAAGGTAATCGAAGAGGCGCCACCATCGGGCCTGTCGTCGGCGGAACTGGAGAGGTTGGAAGCGGCGGCGGTGCACTTGGCCATGCTCGTCGGGTATTGCGGCGTCGGCACCGTCGAGTTTCTCGTGACCGCGGCGGGGTTTTATTTTCTCGAGGTCAACCCGCGGCTCCAGGTCGAGCATGGGATCACGGAAGCCACCACGGGAATCGACCTGGTGCAGCTGCAGATTCGTATCGCGCGTGGTGAGCCGCTGCCAGCGGTGGCGCCGCCGTGCCGCGGCGTGGCCATCGAGGCGCGTGTGTGCGCGGAAGATCCGGATGCCGGTTTTCTTCCCGCTCCCGGGCGTGTCGTCCGTTTCGATCCGCCGCTCGCCCCGGCGGTGCGGGTGGATACCGGCGTTGTGGCGGGCAGCATCATCCCCGCCGATTTCGATTCGCTGGTTGCCAAGGTCATTGCCACCGGTGACACGCGGGAGGAAGCGCGGGTGCGGCTGGTGTGCGCGCTCAGCGACCTCGAGCTGGTGATTGCTGGCGGCGCCACCAACAAGGGCTATCTCCTCGATCTCCTCGCCGCGCCGGAGTTCTGTGCCGGGAAGATCGATACCACGTGGCTCGAGCGCTGGGCCGCCGTACGGGCGCGTGACCAGTTTGCGGTCGAGGCGCTGATGGTGGCCGCAATTTTAGCCTACCAACAAGCCCGCCATGCGGCGCGGTTGAATTTCTACGCCGACACGGCGAATCTCCTGCTGTGGCGTGTGCCGCCGTCAAGCGGGCAGCAAATCGACCTCCGATACAGCGGTGAGCCATACCAGCTGCAGGTGTTTGCCCTCGGCGCCTGGCGCTATCGTGTTTGTCTCGATGGGCGTGCCGTCACCGCTACGCTGCGTGAAGACAGCCCGCATGCGGCGCGACTGGTGCTGGGCGCACAGAGACTGCGGGTGCTGTACGACGTCAGCGAGGCCAGTGTGCGGGTGGAGGTCGAGGGACGCCCGCACCGTTTCGGAAGGCAAACCGCCGGCCAGGTTTGTGCGGGCACGCCGGCGCTGGTGATTGCGCTGCACGTTCGACCCGGTGACCCGGTGGCGGCGGGGCAGCCGATCGGCCTGCTGGAAGCGATGAAGATGGAGCTCGCCGTGCACGCACCGGTAGCTGGGGTGGTCAAGGAGGTCCGCGTGCGCCAAGGCGAGCAGGTGGCGGCCGGCGACGTGCTGCTGGTGATCGATCCCACCGCGGACACGGCCACCGACGAACCCGGTGCGCAGTTGCGGCTGCCTGACTATCCCGACCCGCTCGCGCTGTTCTTCCCGCTGGACGCGGGCGAGCCGCCACAGACGCCGGACTTTCGGGCAGTTGATTGTGCGGAGGCGGCAGCCCGGCACGCCGCTGTCGCCGCCGAGCGCGAGGAAATCCGGAGTCTCCTGCTTGGTTACGACGCCGACGCTCACCGCGGCGAGCTGCTCTTGTCCCTGCTCGACGCCGCGCTGCCGGACGGGTTGTCCGAGACCTTCCGGCGCGAGCTGGCGGAGATTCGGAACGAGTTGACCGCATTCGCGGACATTGAGCAGCTGTTCATTCGCACCCCACGTCTGGCCGCATCGGGCGTGCTGCGGCCGTCAAACGAGGCGCGGCTGCGCACCTTTGTCCGCCGCCTGCGGGCGGGCGGCGCGGGTCTAGCCGAAGGCTTTCTGGCGCTGTTACGGAAGGCGCTACGGCATTACGGGGTTCCGGATCTTTCTCCGAGCGATGTCCTGCAGCGTGCCTTGCTGCGGTTGCTGGCGTCGCAGCGTGCGTCCGAGTTGCGCCACCGCCTGGTGATGGGCGTCATGCGCCGCGTGGTTGCACTGGCGCGCTCTGGCGTTGCGCTCGACGATGACCGTGCGCTGGCAAAGGCGCTGGCGCGCATAGCGCGCATGCGCGGGCAGGTGCCCGATGCCTTGGCCGACGCTGCGATTGAAGCGCAGCATGTCATCTTCGAAGCCCCGACACTCGAGCGCCAACACGCCCGCCGGGGACAGCCACTGTCCGCCTGGCTCACGGGGGCAGAGGCTTCTTTCCGCGAGCCGCCCGAAGCCGTGCTGCGCCAGCTTGCCGCCGCGCCGCGCGCCGTCTTCGCTCGCGTGGAGGGGTGGTTCGACGATACCGATCCGCGCCGCCGCGCCGTGGCCGTGATGGCCACCTTGCGGCGACTGTACCCTGCGAGCGTTCCTCTGGCAGGCGTGGCGCCGCCTCGACGCCAGGCTGCGGTGCAACGGATCGAGTTCCCCGACGCCCGCGTCATCGTCGGCGGCGCGTGCGACCGCGAGGCCGTCCGTCAGACGCTCGAGCGGCTGTGTGACTGGGCATCCCGCGAGACACTACCGCTGGAGGCGATCGAGCTGATCGTGATTGCGCCTGTCCTGCAGGCCCTGGTCGACGCAGAGACCGGCCATGGTAAGAGCCCTGGGCCTGACGAACCGGACGCGTTCTCGGAGATCGCCCTGCTGTCCTCCCTGCCAGCGCGCCGTTTGACGGTGACCCTGCTGACACCCGGCGCAGCCATGGTACACCGGACGTTTGTCGCATCACCGCAGGGTGTGGTGGAGCGGCGCGATCTCCACGGCATACACCCAGAGACGGCGGCTCGCATTGATCTCGACCGCCTCGCCCGCTTCGATCTTGAACGCCTCGACAGCTCGGAGGACATCTACAGTTTCTATGGTCGAAGCCGTGAGGTACCAGGCGACGAGCGGGTCTTCGTCCTGGCCGACGTGCGGGGACCGCTCGAGGACGAGCCGGACGCGTTCCTCCAGGTGGCGACGTTCGAGCGCGCCTTCGATGCGGCCACCCGGGCACTACGCGCAATCCTGGGGACGCGCGATCAGCGGCGGCGCTTGCACTGGAACCGGATCGCGCTGTTCGTTGCACCCGAGGTCTCGCTCGATGCGGCGACGGTCGAGCGCATGGCGCGCCGTTTGGCCCCGGCCACGCGGCACCTCGGATTGGAGAAGGTTGTCGTGCGCTTGCCGGTGATCGATCGCCATGTCCTGGGCGAGCGCGCACGCACGGTTGAGATCGTCATCGCCGATCCCACCGGCAGCCGCATAGCGACTACGTGGCGCGAGCCGCATCGGGAGCCGCTGCGGCCAGCGAGCGACTACGAGCGCAAGGTGGCGGAGGCCCGGCGGCGCGGGGTGATCTACCCGTACGAAATCCTGCGTCTGCTGACTGGCGGTTCGGGTGGAAACGGGCGCTACGATACGACGGCTGGGGACTTACCGAGCGGTAGGTTCGAAGAGTATGACCTTGACCAGACCGCCGTGCCTGTGGCGGCCGTCAGTGTCACCGGTCGGCCGTACGGACTGAACACCGGCTCGGTAGTTTTCGGGATCATCTCGACGCCGATCGACAAGGTGCCCGAGGGCATGCGGCGGGTGCTGCTTCTTTCCGATCCCACAGTCGGCATGGGCGCGCTCGGCAAGGAAGAGTGCGACCGCATCGTAGCTGCCATTGATCTCGCCGAGCGCTTACGGCTCCCTGTGGAGTGGTTGCCGGTGTCGAGCGGCGCGCGCATTGCAATGGACAGCGGGACGGAGAATTTGGACGCGACGGCACGCGTGGTGCGCCGCATTGTCACCTTCACGCAGGCGGGCGGTGTCATCCACGTGATCGTGCATGGCGTGAACGTCGGTGCGCAGAGCTACTTCAACGCACTCAGCACGATGCTCATGCACACGCGTGGCGTGCTGATCATGACCCCGGGTGCCTCGATGGTCCTGACCGGCCGTGCGGCGCTGGAAGCCTCCGGGGCGGTCTCTGCGGAGGACGAAGTCGCGATCGGCGGCTTCGAGCGGATCATGGGGCCCAATGGGGAGGCGCAGTATTACGCCCATAGCCTGGTCGACGCCTACCGCATCCTCTACCAGCACTACGGTTACACGTATGTGGTTCCGGGCGAGCATGGGCCGCGGCCATGGGCGACCACCGATCAGACAGGTCGCCCCGTGACGGAGATGCCGTTCGATCCACAGGACGGCCAGGAGTTTCGCACGGTGGGGGACGTCTTCAACGACGGTATCAACCCGGGACGCAAGCGGCCGTTTGCGATGCGTGCGCTGATGCGGGCCTTGATCGATCAAGACGGCGGCCAGCTCGAGCGCTGGCGGGCGATGACCGGTGCGGAGATGGCGATCGTTTGGGATGCGCACCTCGGCGGGCATCCCGTCTGCCTGATCGGAATCGAAAGCCAGAACCTGCCGCGCGAGGGCTACCGGCCGCTGGACGGGCCCGCCACCTGGAGCGGCGGCACACTGTTCCCGCTGTCGTCGAAGAAAGTGGCGCGTGCGTTGAATGCTGCCAGCGGCAATCGGCCGGTGGTGATCCTGGCAAATTTGTCTGGCTTCGACGGCTCACCGGAATCCATGCGCAAGCTGCAGCTCGAGTACGGCGCCGAGATTGCGCGCGCGGTGGTGAACTTTCAGGGGCCGCTGCTGTTCGTGGTGGTCTCCCGCTACCACGGCGGGGCCTACGTGGTGTTCTCCCAGGCGCTCAACGACCAACTGTACGCTGCGGCGCTGGAGGGCTCGTACGCCTCGGTCATCGGCGGCTCCGCGGCAGCTGCGGTGGTCTTCCCGCGCGAGGTGCGGGCGCGCGCGGCGGCCGACCGACGCATTGCCTGGCTCCGCATGACCGGCGCGCCGCGCGAGGCCCTCGAGCGGACAATGGAAATCGTCATGCTTGAGAAGCGGGCAGAACTGGCCGCCGAGTTCGATGCGGTGCATACCGTCGAGCGCGCCCGAGACGTGGGCTCGCTCCAGAGCATTATTCCCGCCAGCGAGCTACGGCCGCACCTGATCCGGCTTCTGGACGGAGGGACTAGATGAAGTAGTTGTCGGCGGAGTAATCATCTCCCTGCCCGCGTGGTTCTGGGGGGCCTTGGCGGGGTAGGTCGATATGGAAGACGGTCCCATGCGGCTTTCGGTGTGTAAAGCGGATGCCACCGCCATGGGCCAGGACGATTTGTTTGGCGACGGCGAGGCCGAGGCCCGTGCCTTCCGCTTTGGTGGTTTCAAACAGCCGAAACGGTTCCACCGTGTCGGAAATCCCTGGCCCGGTATCCTCCACGGAAACGCGAACGGTTTCCGGGGTCAGCACGCTCACCTGGATGCTGACACATCCCGGACCGCAGTCGATCGCTTCGATGGCGTTCTTGACGAGGTTCTCGATCACCCGCCGCAGCTGTGCCGAGTCTGCCCGGATCTCTCCCACGTCGTCCGTGATCATGTTGATGTCGATTGTCCGGGCACCGGCCAACGGTTGCCAGAAATCGAGCACCTCCTGCAGCAAGTGTGGGAGATGGACGGCGTTCAGCTCCAAGCGCGGTTCGCGGGCAGCGGCCATGAACTCCTTCACCAGCCCCTCGAGCCGGCGGACGGTTGTAAGGATCTGCTCGGCTGGCTTGCGCACCGCGTCGGCGGGAGACACCTCGCCGGACTGGACGCGGCGGAGGAGCAGCTGTGCCTGCATCGACAGCCCCGCCAGGGGATTGCCGAGATCGTGAACGATCTGGGCGGCGATGGCGCCGATGTCGGCCAAGCGCTCTCGCTCGCGGCCCAGCTTGTACAGCTCAGGGGTTGCGGTTTCCGCGCGCCGTCGCGTCGGCATCAGCGGCTCTCCCGTTCTGTTCGGTCACCGTCAAGGCAGCACGACTTTCCGTGATCCCCGACCGTGGACTCCGATCCACACCCTCTACCGCGCATCATTGTTGGCTGTCCGTCCCGACGGAACCCATAGGGATGCTCGTACAGTTGGTGGCGAGTTGTCAAGCGAACTTATGCCCGCCGTCATGCCGACCCTCCGCCGATCATCCCGAGAAGAAGTACGGCGAGGTATGGGCGACGTGTCGAACAAATCTTTTCAATCGCGGGGCGGCTGAACCGTTACCCGCAAAGGTGTGGTGCGCGCAGCCATGAAGGCGCGCACGTCAACCTCCGGTGGCAGGGCATAGCTGACGGATTCCAGCTGATGGAGTCCCGCACCGACTTGTTCCCATCGATCCAGGCGGAAACCGACTCCCGGCTCTTCACCAGGCACAACTTCGGGCGGGTTTGGTTTCGTGCTCTCCCCGTAGAGGAGACGGTGGCGAACGGTTGCCAAAGACGGGCTGACGCCCATCGTTTGCACCAAGGTTATCTGTGAACCCCGCAACGCAAACCATGAATCGGCGGAATCGTTCAGGGCAGCTTTCTCTTTGGTCATGGTGCCGTCGATGGCGATGGGCGCTGGCGAGCTCGGGGCCAACAGCGACCAGCCCCTGAGGTCCCTGAAGTCAAGGACAACGCGCACGGCGATTCCGCCGAAGAAATAGCGTGGTGGAAAATTCAACCGGAGACTCACCGGTAGCTCGGCGAAGTCGCGATAGAAATAGGTATAGGATCCGAAGGTCGGCGAGCGGATGCCCCACCCGATTCGAACCCATTGCCGCTGGCGCCGGATGACCCGGATCGGTCCTTGCCGCCAGGCAATGAACTCGGTGCGCAGATCGCTTTCGTCGCGCGAGAAGCGGATCAGGCCCCAGAGGAACGTGGCCGTTGCCCGCACCTTGAGCCGATCCAGGAGGTTCGGCCCGTCCGGTGTGTCACCACTTGGCCCTGCCACCGCCAAATAGTCGGGCACGCCGTTGTTGAACCCGAGGCTGACTCGCCGTCCGCGAACGCGATCGGTGGCAGGATCATAGCGGACATAGTAAACCTCGGAGCGCGGGGCCGCGTGCGGAAACGCAACCAGGTATGCCCAACGGGGTGTGCCCGACAACGGGTCATGCACCGTAATCTCTACGGCGGGCCAACCCGGGAGATCGGCACGTCGCGCCTGATCGCCGGCGTCGGTGGCCATGAAAAGGAGGAGGTCGTTGTGATCGAGCACTCCGGAGGCTTGACCGGCGTTGGGCTCCGGCCCTTGGTCGAGCACCCAATTGCCGGTGGCGTCGCGCTCATCGATCTGAAACGGGATTGCACGGCACGCGGTCCGAACGCAGGAGACCAGCGTCAGCTGATCGAGGCGGTGACCATCGAGCATCCCGAGGTCGCTACCCGCTACACGGACAACCTCGCTGAGCCGTACGGCAGGATCACCCAATGCGAGCGCGGTGCTGAGGATGCCGGCGACTGCCACCAGCGACACGCACCCGCAGGTTGCGAGGCGTGTCATTCCGCCTCGCCGAAGCCGCACACTGCAGAAATTGCTTGACAATGGAATCGGGGCTCGCATATGGGAGCGCAGGCGCCAATCGGTCCCTATTGTATCATTCGGACGACGTCGAGTCGGAGAGGAGGTCCTGATGGCACGGAGTGGAGTGTGGTCTTGGCGGGTCCTAGGGTTGGTCATTGGCACACTGCTACTCTGGCGCGCGCAGGCTCCCGCGATTCCGTTGGACAAAGATGAGACCATCAAATTCGAGGCACGGACCTACGTCAACGCACGCGTCGGCACACAAACTACGCAGGACGGACCACCCGATACAGCGGACACTGTGCTCAGTAAAGGCACTTTCCCACACTCGGCAGCGGGGCACCTGAGGCAGAACCGTTTGTTCATCGAAGCGGAGATCAACCACGATCTCACTCGGATGGTCAAGACCGTGGGCTTGTCGGACTATCTGCCGTTCAAGGTGAAGCGTCTCGCTTACCATCTTACCTTCCGCGGCGAGGGAGAAGGCTTGTATGACTGGGGGCCCTCTGAGTACAGCACCGCCAGTGAATTTAAGAAGGCGCTAATAACAAAGGCACCTCTTTTCGTTGTGAAGAACCAGGCCTTTGTCGATGTTCTCGGCAAACGGCGCGAGCTACGGCAGCTCGGGACCGATCGGGAACGGCTGTTTCAGGCGTATATCGAGGGCGACACGGGTAACTTGTTCTGGCGGGTGGGCCGGCAGGTCCTCTCCTGGGGCGAGACAGACAGTTTTCAATTGTTGGATCATATCAATCCCATCGACAATAGTTTTGGCGGCTTCATGATCCCGCTGGACGAGCGCCGCGTTCCCCTCGATATGGCGCTCGCCAATTACTACATCGGGGACTTCGGTCCGATCAGCGAGATGTACCTGGAAGGGTACGTGGCGGTTGACAACAAAGTCGGATTCGATCCGGGTACGCCGGCAGGTTCGGCCTGGACCCTGCCTAGTTTGGGTGCCCCGGACAATAACACCCGAACCTTCATCGAAGCGCCCGCACGGACCATCGGTGACGCACGTGGAGGATTTCAACTGAAATTCAACGCGTTTGACGCCACCTTCAGCCTGGCGCACTACTACACGTACTTCGATACGCCGGCGCTCCAGATTGTCACGCACCCGGGCAGCGGGCCCGGCGGCAGGACTCCAGGCCTCTTCGCTGCCTTCAACGACGGACTACCATGTCCCATCGATGTTAATCATCCCGAACTAGGGAACGATCCAACGAACCCCTTCATTTGCGGCGCCCCAACGCGGGCGTTCCAGACGGCTCCGAAGGTCCAGGTTTCGGGTGCAGCCACAACCTTTGCCGTGCCTCGGTTCTATACCGTCGTGCGTTCCGAGTTCGCGTATTTCAAGGACGAACCAGCCTTCACCCAAGGGCAGCTCGACCCCTTCATCTTCAACCCGCTGAACGGAAAATCAGCTAATCCCAACCCGACTACGACAGGCGGGCGGGTGACTCGCGATTCGCTCAATGCCGTGCTCGGCCTCGATTCAAACGTGTGGGTTCGGTCCATCAACCCCAACCAAACGCTTCTCGTCTCGACGCAGTTTTTCTACAAGCATATCAATGGCGCTGCTCCTGGCGGTCCCATCTTTCTTCCGAACGGTCAGATCAATCCGAACCGGGAGGTTCTGCCGGTTAATACGGCATCGTACGGCCCAACCTACGCGGGCAGCACTTATAAAGGACTTGGGCCAGTTTTCGTGACGCAGCCCGCCGACCAGTTCCTGCACACGCTGTTCATCGGGACGTCGTACCGTAGCGGCACGGTCAATCCCGGTGTGACGTTCTTCTACGATTGGGGCGGGGCCATTCTGTACCAGCCCGCTCTCACGATCAGCCATGATCCCTACCGCTTCACGGTCAACTACACCATCATTGATGCCCACACGTACAAGGGCGGAAGCGGCGTGAGCCTGCTGAAGGACCGTGACAACGTCGAATTCCGTTTCGAATACGTAATCTGATGATGTTGGTCATTGTGTCGGCGACTCCGCAGCGCAAGACTCACGGCGAAGGGTGATCTCGGCTCCGAGTGTGCACTGAAAGAGGGCGTATGCTGAGGCATGTACTTTTCGCCATCGTGGTCGCAGCGGTAATAGGTAGTGTTCGTTACGGCGCTGTGGCCGAGCCGTTGCGGGCAGCGGATCTCCGGCAAAATCTCTTCTCCAGTTGCTTCGTCAGTGATCAAGAAGGCTGGGTGATCGCGGACCTCGGCCGGACATTCCATACGGTGAATGGTGCGAAGACTTGGGAGCGACAGGATTCGGGCACGAAGCGCGCCGCGGTCAGCATTACCTGCCCGGACAGGACCCAATTGTGGGCGGCCGGCCAGGTGGGGCAGATCTGGCACTCCGGCGATGGCGGCACCACGTGGCAGAAACAGACCAGCGGCACCAAGCGACAGCTGCTGAGCATTGCCTTCGCGAATACCAAGCGTGGTCTGGCTGTGGGTGACTTCGGGACGCTGCTGTGGACCGATGACGGCGGCACGACCTGGACCAATGTCGCGCTCCCCACGAACATCAAGTTGCCTCCCGATGTGGCCGAGGTGGTTGACCCGGGAGACGTAGTGCTCTCCGGAATCTCCTTCGCTGATCCGGAGCATGTCTGGGTCGTGGGCGAGTTCGGCGTCATCTTGGCGTCGATCGACGGTGGTCTGACCTGGCACTCGCAGGACAGCCCGGTGCAAAGTACGCTGTTCAGTGTCTTCTTTGCTGATCAGCAGCGCGGATGGGCGGTCGGGCTCGAATCCACGCTCCTTCGTACGTCCGACGGCGGCAGCACCTGGCAGAAGCAAGAGATCCAGACGCCGTGGGGCTTCTCGCTCTCTCTCTTCGACGTAGCCGTGCGTGGCGCGTACGGATGGGCGGTCGGGAACAGTGGGTTCCTCTTGAACAGTAAGGACGCCGGGGTGACCTGGGAGTTGGTCAAAGTGCCCGTACAGATGGGAAGCAGTTGGCTGCGGGCGTTGAGCCTGCTTCCTGATGGGCGCGGCTTCATTGTCGGTGCCGGTGGTTTGGTCCTGCTGGCGGATCGCGACAAGTTCACGCCGTTGAAAGAGCGCTTCTAGCGATCCCGTCAGGAGGTTTTTCTCAGAATGATTCCGCAGCGATGGATTGAAGCGTACCTGCGGTTCCTACTCCGGAATCGTCGCGGGGTGGCGATCCTGGTTGCCGTCATGACGGCGTTCTTCGCGTACTCAATGAAGGACCTGCGGCTGCACACCGACTTTTTCGATTTCTATCCCCGGCGTCACCCGTACATCCAGTTTTACAACGAGTTCCGGCGCATGTTTGGCACCGCGAACGTCATGAACGTGATTCTCGAGGTGAAGAAGGGCGACATCTACAACCCCGAGACCCTGCAAAAACTCGATCGCATCACCAAGTTCATGATCAACACCAAGGGGGTGGTGCCGTACCAGATCCTCTCCATCGCCCACCCGGCGGTGAACAGCGCCACGGTGACACAGGGATCGGTGCAGGTCCGCCCCGTTTTCTACCCCGGGGTACCGAAAACCCAGGAGGACGCGGAGCGAGTCCGCTTTGCCGTCTATGCCAACCCCAACATTCGCGGAGTCTACGTGTCCCACGACGATACCGCCGCCGTGGTCAACACCGGATTCTGGGAAGAGGCGCTGGATTTTCAGTACCTGCATGACCGGATGATGGAGCTGAAGCGGGCCGAGGAAGACGCGAATCACACCATCTATATTACTGGCTTCCCGTGGCTGTACACCTCCGTGCTGCAGTACGCACAACAGCTGAAGTTCGTTTTTGGGTTCACCTTCGTGGCGCTCGGGTTTCTGCTCTACGCGTACTTCCGCACCTGGACAGGCATTTGGGTGCCCATCTTCTCCGGCATTCTGTCGAGTATTTGGGGGCTGGCGATCGCCGCGCTGCTCGGATTCAGTGTCGACCCCCTTGTGCTGGTCATCCCGATCTTCCTGACCGCGCGGGCACTCAGCCATTCGGTGCAGTCGATGGACCGCTACCATGAAGAGTTCTACCGGTTGCGGGACAAGCATCAGGCAATCGTGGTGTCGTACTCGCACCTCTTTCCACCGGCCATCGCTTCGATCGTTGCCGATGGCGTCGGCCTGCTGATCGTTGCGGTGGCGCCGATTCCTTTGATCCAGAAAGTGGCGATCTTCGCCAGCTTCTGGGTTGTGTCGATGTTCATCAGCGTCGTGACCCTGCATCCGATCATCCTTTCCTACATCAACCCCCCGCCGCCACCGGACGCACACGCACAGCAGAGCACGGGACCGCTGAGTGTCGGAACCGCAACGGCAGTGCTCGGCGGGATCATTGCTGCGGCTGTGGTGGTCAGCTGGATGGCTCTGGTCGATGGGCGATGGGCCTTTCTGGCCATTACGCCGATCATTGGATGGTACTGGCTGACCTATTCGGAGCGGATATATCCCGCCGTCACACAACTCGTCATCAACGCCAGCGAAGGCTCACGGCGTTGGGTGGTGATTGGGATCACGGTGGCTCTGTACCTCGTTCTGCCGATATGGGGGTGGACACTCAAAGTCGGCGACATGACTCCCGGCGCGGCGCTCCTTTTTCCAGATCATCCGTACAATGTTGCCTACAAGAAGCTGAACGAGAAGTTTTTGGGGGCCAGTCAGCTGATCTTGATCGCGGACGGCATGAGGCCCGACGGGATGAAGGGCGAGGGCGCACTCACCGCCGTCGATGAAATGGCCGATCACATGCAGTCGGTCAGGGGTGCCAGCCGGACGATTACGATCGTGGATATCGTCAAGCAGCTCGAAGGGCTGCAGCACGACGGCGACCCGAAGTGGGCGCTGGTGCCGGTCAATCCCAAGGAGATCAGCCAGGTCATCTACCAGTTCCAGCAAAATGCGGCGGCGAACTCGCTCAACATGTTTCTGGACAGCAGCGGCCGGTACGGCTCGGTGATCACGCTGTTCCGCGACTACTCGCACGACATCATCATGAACTCGATTGCCCATGCCAAGGAGTTCGCCGACCGGTACACCGGCGGCGAAGTCCGGTTCCGCTATGCGGGCGGCCTGTTCGGCATCCTGGCCGCGGTCAATCAGGCGGTCGAGAGCTCTTACTGGATCAACCTCGGCCTCATCTATTTCGTCGTGACCTTCTGCCTCTACCTCACCTACGGCTCATGGTACGCGGCCGGGATACTGATGATCCCGGTGATTCTCTCGCAGCTTGCGGCCGAAGCGCTGATGGTGCTGATCCACATCGACCTCAACGTCAATTCCCTGCCGATCGCCGCTGCTGGGGCCGGTGTCGGGGTGGACTACGGGATTTATCATTTCAGTCGGATGATCGACACCTACGACGAGATCGGCAAGCTCGATGAGGCCGTGGACTACGCCACGGCGACGACCGGCAAGGCGATCATTTTCACTGCCACCACCATGGTTGCCGGCACGATCTTCTTCTGGCTTTCCGATCTGAAATTCCAGGCCGAAATGGGGTTCTTGCTGGCGTTGCTGATGACCTTCAACACCCTCGGAGGCTTGGTCGTGGTGCCGGCGTTTGTGAAGGCGCTCCGTCCCGGCTTCCTGGTGAACCGCAAACCGAAAGCGGTAGTGCAGGAACTGGCGGCGGCAAGTTGACGGACGGTTGGACGAATATGGAGGTTGCATGATGAAAATCACGAAGTGCGCTCTGTCTGTATGGGTCTCCTGTGTGGTAGCCGGCACGCTGTTGTTCAGCGGTGCGGCCGGCGCGGACGAGAGCAAACCCTGGGTCCTCGACAGCAACAATTGGCAGCTCGGTAAGGATCTGCTTCCCGAGGTCATCTTGAACCGGGTGAAGAGTGGCGACTACTCGTACAAGGTCGTGCCCGTGGACCCGGAGAAGTTCCACCAGAATTACTCGAAGAAGTTCTGGGACGCCAGCGAGGCCAATGCCGGCAAGTACGACATCGAAACCAAGTACTGTGGCTTGAAGGACGTCAAGACCGGCAAGATGCCGGACTTCTATTTCGGGTATCCGTTTCCGAAGATCGATCCCAAAGACCCCAATGCCGCGTGCAAGATGGCGTGGAACTTCTCTGCCGCCAATCAGATGGGAAATGGTCAAGGCGCAACCTTCACCATCAACGGCGTGGACAGCAGTGGGGAATTCAAACGCCTCAAGCTGTTTCTGCACACGAACTCCTTCCTCGGCCGCTCCGCCGGTCCCATCCCCAATCCGGAGAACCTGCGCGACACTACCATGACGGACCTGCTCGAGCCGCAGGACGTTGATGGCGCCGCGGGGTTGACCAAACGGCCCAATGACTGGACCTCACAAGACCAGATCTGGTTCTACCTGCCCGCGACGCGTCGGGTCCGCCGGGTCAATTCCGCCACGCGCTCTGACCCCGTTGCCGGTCTCGACATCTTTGGGGACGACGTGAACTGCTACAGCGGCAAGGTCGAGTACTACAAGTGGAAGCTGGTCGGTGAAGGAAATGTGCTGGCCGCGGTGCTCAGTCCGTATCCCCTGGTGCAGAAGCAGGTCAACCCGACCCGCTGGGAAGTGGACATCCCCTATTTCAAGGCGGCGTACGAGACTCCCGGAGCCAAGGGGGCGCCATGGCTCATCGTCGATAACCTGCAGATGGTCCCCCGGCCGGTGTGGATCATCGAAGGTGAGTCCGAAGATCCCTACTACAACTTCGGCAAAGTCGTCATGTATATGGACAAGGAAATGTACCGCATCTGGTGGAAGATGGTGCACAACCGTGCCGGCGAGTACTTTTACAACGCCATGTGCGCTTACCACTGGTCGAAAAACGCGGCCGGTGATACGGCGGTGACGCCGAACATGGTGGTCGGCGTGAACGACAAGACGAATCGTTCCGGGATAGGCGGTCGCTACAGCTCACAGTTCATCGAGACGAAATTCGACGACGACTACTTCACGCTGCATCACCTGACGCACATGTCGGACTAGCCGTAAATCGTAATCGAGAATCGTGCTCGGCTGCGCCTCGTCAGCGAGCACGATTCCCGATTACGTGGTTTCGGGGAATTCCGTTCGCAGCCAGCGGGCGATCCAGCCGTCGTTCTCGCGCTGCCCGATCTTTTCCAGCGCGCCTTGGTCGAGCCACATGCCGCGGCAGGCGGTGCATTCCTTGACCTCTACGCCGTGGAGGCTGCGCTCGTGGAGACGCTCGCCGCACTTCGGACAGCGCATGTGCGCCGCTTGCTTGAGTACGGCTTCCGTTTCGCTCTCTTTCACATGGCGCAGCTTCGCCACCATCTCCCGGTCGCGCTCGGCGAAATAGACATCTTCCCGCGCCCGTTCGACATCGCGCAGCTTGTCCCCGAGGCGATCTTTCTCATTTGTGGCCATCGTTTCGCTCCTCGCTCCAGCGGCTGTTGGCGGCGCCCAGCCCTCATACCATCACCGTAGCTGCGCCGGATCTGGTTTGTCAACGCACCCTTCCCTGGCTATGGTGCACGTTGAAATGCGGACCGCGCGCAGGCTGACGCGCCCAAATCGGGCCGACGCAGAAGCCCCGGCTGGCTGCGGGGTTCCGGCATGATCCCGCTACGCGACACGATTCCGTCGGCACGATTCCCGTTCGTGAACGTGACGCTCATCGTTTTGAACGGGGTGTGCTTCCTGTACGAGCTGAGCCTCGGCCCAGATCTCAGCCACTTCATCTACGCTTTCGGACTGGTCCCGGCGCGGTTGCATACCCTCTCCGTCGCCGGCCTCGGCGTTCTGCTCAGCAGCATGTTTCTGCACAGCGGCTGGCTGCACCTGCTGGGCAACATGCTCTTCCTCTACATATTTGGCGACAACGTGGAGGATCGCCTGGGGCACGCCCGTTACCTGATTTTCTACCTGCTCAGCGGGGCGGCCGCCGGTATGGCTCAGGCGTACGCCTTGCCCACCTCGACATATCCGATGATCGGGGCCAGCGGCGCGATCGCCGGGGTCACGGGGGCCTACTTCCTCTTCTTCCCGACCGCGCGTGTGGTGACGCTGGTGCCGATATTCTTCTTCTTCCAGATCGTCGAAATCCCGGCCGTGGTCTTCCTCCTGTTCTGGTTTGTGATGCAGATTTTATACGGCCTTGTGACCGTGTCAGCCGCGGGGCGGGTTGCGGGCGGCGTTGCGTGGTGGGCGCACATTGGCGGTTTCGTCTTTGGAATGATCGTGGCGCCGCTGCTGGCCCGCACGACGTCTCGACGCCGGATGCCGCCAGCAGACTTGCCTTGGGGCGATTGATGATTATGTTTCGCGCGTATGAATATTAGTCGCTTTACCGAAAAGTCACAGGCTGCCTTGCACCAGGCCCAATCGATGGCCACGCGCCGGAGCCACCAGGGAGTGGATGTGGAACATCTCCTCCTGGCCATGCTGGAGCAAGCGGACGGTCTCGCGCCTGCCATCTTGGAGGCGGCTGGGGCCAATGTGGGAGCCCTCAAACAGCGCATCAGCCAAGAACTCGACCGCCTGCCGCAGGTCAGCGGTCCCACCGGCGCCCCTGAACAAATCTACGTCACCCCGCAGCTCAATCGGACGCTCACCCGCGCGGAAGAGGAAGCTGCCACCCTGAAGGACGAGTACGTCAGCCTCGAGCACCTGCTGCTGGCCATCATCGATGAGGGTGGGCGGACTGCGAAGCTGCTGAGCGATCAGGGCGTGTCCCGCGAGTCGCTCATGGCCGCGCTGCAGAAGATCCGAGGCGGCCAGCGCGTGACCAGCCCGACCCCCGAGGCGACCTACCAAGCCTTGGAGCGTTACGGGCGCGAGCTGACCAAGCTTGCTGCCCAGGGCAAGCTGGATCCCGTCATCGGCCGCGACGAGGAGATCCGGCGCGTCATCCAGGTGCTGTCGCGGCGCACCAAGAACAACCCCGTGCTCATCGGCGAGCCCGGTGTCGGCAAGACCGCGATCGTCGAGGGGTTGGCGCAACGCATCGTGCGCAAGGACGTGCCGGAGGGGCTGAAAGACCGCCGCGTCGTTGCTCTCGACATGGGAGCCCTCATTGCCGGGGCCAAGTTCCGTGGCGAATTCGAAGAGCGCCTGAAAGCCGTGCTCAAGGAAGTACAGGATGCCGGGGGCGAAGTCATCTTGTTCATCGACGAGCTGCACACCGTCGTCGGCGCCGGCGCGGCCGAGGGCGCGATGGACGCCAGCAACCTGCTCAAACCCATGCTGGCTCGCGGCGAGCTGCACTGCATCGGCGCCACGACCCTCGACGAGTACCGCAAGCACATCGAGAAGGATGCGGCCTTGGAGCGGCGCTTCCAGCCCGTCCTGGTGGACCAGCCGTCGGTCGAGGATACCATCTCGATTCTGCGGGGTCTGCGTGAGCGCTACGAGGTGCATCATGGCGTGCGCATCAAGGACAGCGCCCTGGTGACGGCCGCTGTGCTGTCGCAGCGCTACATCACCGACCGCTTTTTGCCCGACAAGGCGATCGACCTGGTCGACGAGGCGGCCGCCAAGCTGCGCACCGAGATCGATTCCATGCCGACCGATCTGGATGAGGTGTCACGGCGCGTCATGCAGCTGGAGATCGAACGCCAGGCGTTGAAGAAGGAAACCGACAAGGCCTCTCGCTCCCGCCTGGAGAAGCTCGAGAAGGAACTGAGTGAACTGCGGGGCGATGCCGATGCCTTGCGGGCTCGCTGGGAATTGGAGAAGGGCGCCATCGGGCGACTGGGCGAGCTGCGCCGGCGCATTGAGGAGACCAAGGTCGAGATCGACAAGGCCGAACGTCTGTACGATTTGAACCGCGTCGCCGAGCTGAAATATGGCACCCTGGCGCAACTGGAGCGCCAACTGGCAGGCGAGGAGCAGGAGCTGGCCAAGAAGGAAGGCGGCACACGGCTGATCAAAGAAGAGGTCGACGAGGACGACGTCGCTCAGGTGGTCGCCCGTTGGACCCGTATCCCCGTGACCAAGCTCCTGGAAGGGGAGATGCAGAAGCTCCTGCATCTCGAGGAGCAGCTGCACAAGCGTGTCGTCGGGCAGGACGAAGCGGTTACCGCGGTGGCCGATGCGGTCATTCGCGCGCGTGCCGGCATCAAGGACCCGAATCGTCCGATCGGATCGTTCATCTTCCTCGGTCCCACCGGCGTGGGTAAGACCGAGCTCGGCCGAGCCTTGGCCGAGTTCTTGTTCGACGACGAGGCCGCGGTCGTGCGCGTCGACATGTCCGAGTACATGGAGAAGCACACCGTGGCACGCTTGATCGGCGCACCGCCTGGGTACGTGGGGTACGAGGAAGGCGGCCAATTGACCGAAGCGGTACGGCGCCGGCCGTACTCGGTCATCCTGTTCGACGAGATCGAAAAGGCACACCACGACGTCTTCAACGTCATGCTGCAGATCCTCGACGACGGACGGTTGACGGACGGCCATGGGCGTACGGTGGACTTCAAGAACGCCGTGGTCATCATGACGTCCAACATCGGCAGCCAACTCATCCTGAGCTACCGCGGCGGCGACGACCCGGAGTCCTACGAGCGTATGAAGGCGGAGGTCCTGGAGGCGTTGCGCCAACACTTCCGGCCGGAGTTCCTCAACCGCGTCGATGAGATGGTCGTGTTCCACAGCCTGACCCGCGAGCAGCTGAAGCAGATTATCGCCATCCAGCTCGGCCGCCTGCGGGCGCGTCTGGCGGAGCGCAAGATCGAAATCGAGCTGACCGACGCCGCGCTCGAGCATTTTGCGCACGCCGGATACGACCCGGTCTACGGCGCCCGTCCGCTGAAGCGGCTGCTGCAGAAGGAGCTGGAAACCAACCTCGGCCGCAAGATCGTCGCGGGCGAGATCCACGATAGCACCCGCGTGGTGGTGGACTACCAAGGCGGCGCCCTGCGCGTTACCAGTCAGCCGGTAGCCGAAGCGGCGTGATGTCGTGATGCGGGATGTGTGATTCGGTATTGTCCGAGCAAGACTCACGAGCGCGATTCACGGCCATGCACAAGATCCATTATTTCCAAGTCATGTTTCCCAGGCTTGACGACCCCCATCTGCCTGCCCGGGCGTAATCATCCCGGCATCCCATTCGCCGCCGGCCTGCCCTTCGTATATCCCAGGAATTCGCCCCAGGCGCGTGCCGTCAGCCCCAGGAGAACAAGGGGAGACGAAAGAACAAAGGGACGGAGATGGACCCTCGATCGAACTACACGCCAGGCGATCACGGAGAACAAGAGCAACGGTAGGAATCCAGCAGCGAGCGCCGCGGTAACGCGTTTCCGAATTGAGAACTTCTTTTCCTGTGCCGTGACGGTGGCGAAGCATCGACGATGTTCAACGACGTGCCGTAGAAATTCTCCCAAGTCGTGCCGGGCCGTGTGGAAGACTCGAATGCCGGGAACGAAGAGGACCGGGTGGCCATCCTCCGCCATCCGCCAATGGAAAACCGTATCCGAGCAATACGTGCCCTTCAGGAACGGTCCGTATTGTTCGAAGGCGCGGCGCTTGATGGACAGGCCACACCCAGCCATTTGGGGGATTTCACAGCTTGTCGGTCGAGGCAGCCAAAGATTGAACTCGCAGAAATAATAGGCCCACGCCAGCAGGCTCTCCGGCGTGCCGTTTTCGATGACGCCTCCCACCGCCCAATAGGGCGATTGATGCGCCCGAACAATCTGCTCGATCCAGTCGCTCTCGACGAAGCAGTCGGCATCCAGAAAAGCGATGATGTCCGCTCGGGCCAGGACGAGCCCCTGGTTGCGTGCGTCTCCGCAGTATTTCCGTTCTGCGAAATGCCGCAGGCGCACAAACCGAAACCGCCGCGCCACGGCGTCGGTGCCATCGGTGGAACTGTCGATCAGGATGACTTCGAAATGTCTGCTCGTCTCCTGCTTCTCCAACGAAGCCAAACACCTTTCAATGGCGTTCCTCTCGTTGAAAGAGGCGATCACGACGGAGACATCCGGACGGGGTTGGGCCTCACTCATTGTGCAATGGCAACGCCGGCCTGGGGAAGAAGAAGGCCTCGGCGATGGTCTCGCGGCTGCAATCGCCGCCCTCGTATGCATAGCTGCATTCGCGGCAGAGCGGGATCTGGTTCCAGCCCTCGCGGAACTGGCGCCGCAGGCGGCGGTAGGGCTCGTCGGACCAGATCTCGCGGAAAGTTTTTTCGCGCAGATCGCCCAGCGGGTATTTCTCCCGCGGGTCGTAGGTGCAGGAGCAGACGACCCCATTCCAGTGGATGCTGGGATGATACCAGGGATGCTTACACGGGTTGCGCTTGCGGCGGATGCGCGAGTCCATCGCGTCTCCCTTGAAGCGCCAAAACCGGCGATCCAGCGGCAGGTAATCGCCGTGCTTCTGCCCCTCTTCGTCGGCGGCGTAGGGGTCCTGTGAGCACGGGTTGAGCGTCTTCAGGGTCAAGGCGTCCACCCCGAGGGACCGCGCCAGCTCCTCGAGCTGCGGAATCTCGTGCTCGTTGTGCCGCATGACGATGAAGCGGAAGTTGATGAACGGCTTCTTGTACCCAAGTACCTTTTTCCGCGCCACGACTGTCCGGATTCCCTCTAGAGCCAATTCGAGTTCGCCCCCTTGCCGGAAATGCTCGTAGCTCTCTTGGGTGATTCCATCCACGGCGAAGATGAGCGTGTCGAGGCCGGACCTAATAACCTTGTCGGCCTTCTCCTGCCTGGCGAACAGGTGCCCGTTGGTGCTGGAGATGGTTCGGATCCCTTTCTGCCCGGCGTAGGCGATCATGTCGAAGATGGCCGGGTTCATGAATGGCTCGCCCCAGTCCCAGAGCAGGAGGGTGAAAATGTACTCCCCGACCTCATCAAGGACCTTCTTGAATGTCTGAAACTCCATATGCCCCTGCGGTCGGTCCAGACCCGTCGTCACCGGGCAGAGGGTACAGGAGAGGTTACAGTGGGCGGAGGGCTCCACCATCAGGTGCGTGGGCCAACCCCACGGGTGCGACGGCTTGAAGTGAACGGAGGCTTCCACCAGGCAGGCGTTGACTAGCTTCTTGAGCGGCAGCCGTTCGAAGTCGTAGGGGATGCGATCCGCGTAGATCCGCAGGCGTCGCGTGATCAGCGCTCCCACGGCCTGCCCCGCGAGGGTCATGAAGTTCGTTCGCACGACACGTCTCATTTCACCGGTGCATGAAAGGTGCAAGCGTGCGAAACACGGGATGCAGCCGACGGTTGGCAGTCAGATGGCAACAGAACTCGCAATCGCAGCGCGCCGCGAGGTCCTTGAGCCCCTCGCGGGTCAGCGTCCGCCGGCGGAACTCGCGGTAGGCGGGGCCGTTCCAAATCTCCTGAAGCGAGTTGACATGAAGGTTCCCCATCGCCAGATCGCAAGGATTGCACGGCGCAACGTCGCCGTTCGGTTTGACGCGCGCATCGATCCATCCGATGTAGCAGGGGAATGCGTTCCAGACCGTGCTTCCGGCGTCATAGCGGCGCATCAAGTCATCAATGTTGTGCTGCAGCGGTCGCCCGCGCAGCCACGTCCGCAGATGCCCGAGGGAGCGGCGGAACGAAACCTCCTCGTCCGCCGTCAGCGCATGCGCACCAAATTTCCCGCGATGGGTGAACAACGGAGAAAAGGAAATGCCATCACAGGCCGTCGCCAGGGCCAGTTCCGCGAAGCGCTCGACTTTCTGGAAGTCGTGACGATTGATGGGGTGATGCAAGACGACGCGCGGCCGCTTTTTCCCCTGTGCCGATTTCTGCGAGGAGAGGAGTTGCACGCCGCGGACCACCCTGTCGAACATCGTGGCAGGAGTTCCCGGATGATTCCGTTGGTAATCGTCGGGGGCACTGGCCCACAGGCTGACCTGGATCTTGTCGAGCCCCGAAGCCACCAGCGAGCAGGCCATTTTCTCATCCAGCAAGGTCCCGTTGGTGACCAGGAACACCTCCAGCCCGGCGGCCTTTGCGGCGGAGATGATGTCGATGATGCGTGGATGTAACAGGGGTTCGCCCTCGCCAATCAAAACGAGCCGCCACGCACCCAGCGATCTCAGTTGGTCACAAAGCCGGAGGACCAGCTCATACGGCATGTCTTGCATGCCCCCACCGTCCGACTCGGACTTCATCTCGGGAGAATGGAACCGACAACCGAGACAGCGGAGATTGCAGCGCTGCGTCACGTCAATGGTGACGTAAAACGGGCCTGCCCCAGCACTGTCGCCCGTCAAGACGCCACGAACAAACCGGATCGCCTGGAAAGCCTTTCTGATTCTCCCTGACGAAACGCTGTTGTTGGATGGTCGCATACGGCGAAGCACCGGCTGTGGGATGGCGCTGCGTTTCAGGCGGCGCGGTTCGGCACCGCCTGGGAGGTGAGGTCGCCGAGTGCACACAGGGCGATGATTGGCGTAACCACGGCGCCGAGGAGACCGGCGTAGATGGCCTTGAAGATGACGAAAGGCCAGAAGTGTACCTGGTGAAAACCGGCGGCCGACAGGAACACGACAGTCAGGGGTGCGAAGAGGACAAGACACGCCGCGCCGAAGGCAACCCCGCGGAGGAATCGGCCGGCCGGTAGTCGCCCGAGGATCGGGTGTGACGCGCGGCGCCAATCCGGTGCCGGGAAGCGGCCGCGAGCCACTTCGCGTCGTGCCAGGCCGGTCACGATCAGACAGGTGATGAACGGCAGCAGGAAGCAGGTCGCAAACGTATCTCCGGCGATACTTTCCTGGCCCCACAGCGGTACGGCGACCAGGTGCCGGAACAACGCCCAAGCAATGATCCCGTTCAGCACAAGGTTCACGACTCCCCCACCCAC
>DASVHW010000110.1 GCA_036382395.1 Candidatus Binatia bacterium
CCACCGGCATCGCCACGCCCAGTCTCGATGCCCTCGTCGTCGAAAAGATGGGCCTGCGCCGCGACATTCGCAGGCTGCCGATCTTCGGGCTGGGCTGCGCCGGCGGTGTCGTGGGACTCACCCGCGCCGCCGAACTGGCCACGGCCCATCCCGGCAGCCGCGTGCTGTTCCTGGCCGTGGAGCTTTGCGCACTCACCTTTCGTAAGGACGACATTTCCAAGAGCAATATCGTCGCCACCGCGCTGTTCGGCGACGGCGCAGCCGGCGCCATTCTCTCGACCGAAGGCAACGGCACTGCGATCGGCCCAGGCGGCGAATACACCTGGCCCAATTCGCTCGACATTATGGGCTGGGAAGTGGAGGAGGACGGGCTGAAGGCACGCTTTGCGCAAAGCATTCCCTCGCTCGTCGCCCGTGACTTCAAATCCATCCTGCACACTTTTCTGCATGCCAACGATCTGCGCCTCGGCGACATCGACGGCTTTGCCTGTCATCCCGGCGGCGCAAAAGTGCTCGATGCGCTGGAGGATGCGTTCGGCATCCCGCGCGGCGCGCTCACCGAAAGCCGCGGTGTTCTGCGCGATTACGGCAACATGTCCGCGGTCACCGCACTGTTTGTGCTGGAGCGGATGAACTGGCGCGATACGGCGCGTCGCACAATGATGACGGCGCTCGGCCCCGGTTTCTCCGCCGTCTTTCTGATGATCGGTGGGCTGTGAGGCTAGCGATCGTCATCATTCTCGCGCTGGTCGCACTGCAGCGGCTGATCGAAGTCGCCTATGCTGAGCGCAACACAAGCGCCCTGCTCGCGCGCGGCGCAGTGGAGATCGGCCGCGCACACTATCCGCTGATTGTCCTGCTCCATGCTGCGTGGCTGCTTGCAATCGTTCTGTTTCTGCCGATGGACGCAACGATCCATTGGATACCGCTGGTGTTGTTCGTCCTGCTGCAATTGGCGCGCGTCTGGGTGATTGCAACGCTTGGGCCCTATTGGACGACGCGGATCATCACGCTCGAGAGCGCGCCGCTGGTGCGCAGTGGGCCCTACCGGTTCGTGCGGCATCCAAATTATCTGGTGGTCGCGGGCGAGATCGCGACGCTGCCGCTTGCCTTCGGCGAGGTGGAGGTCGCGATCGTCTTTACCGTGCTGAACGCGGCCATGCTGGCCTGGCGCATTCGGCAGGAAGACCCAGCACTGACCGCGCGCCGGTCGTGTGTACCGGCCAACGTGCGATGACGACATGGGCTGTGGCATGGGTCGCGAGCGAAGTTTTCGGGAACGCCTGATGGCAAATGGAGGGTTGCAGAACTCGAGCGCGCCACGCACGTCTGCGACGGAGCCGTCCGCTTTCCCTCACTTGACCGGCGCGTCCGTTCGTTTAGGCAGATGATGTGAATGTGAGCTCCAGCACACCGCCCGTGCCAGCGCTGATCCAAGTCGACGGCCTGCGCGTCCGATACGGCGACCGCTGGGCGCTCGACGAGTTGAGCTTCCAGGTGCAGGCGGGAGAGCTGGTCGGCCTGCTCGGCCCGAACGGTGCCGGAAAGACCACCACGCTATCGGTGCTGGCCACGCTCCTGCGTCCGGACGCTGGTCGCGCCTGTGTCGGCGGCTACGATGCGGTGCGGGAACCGGCCCGCGTGCGCGCCGTGCTCGGCCTGGTTCCGCAGACGCTGGCCATCTATCCGACGCTCACGGCGCGCGAGAATCTGCTGTTCTTTGCGCGGCTGTTCCGGCTGCGCGACGTGCGCGGCGTCGCCCAACGCAGTCTGCAACTCGTCGGCCTCGAGGAGCGGGCCGACGACATCGTGGCGACGTTCTCCGGTGGCATGCAGCGGCGCCTCAACCTGGCGTGCGGTCTCTTGCATGAACCGCGAGTGGTGTTGCTGGACGAACCGACAGTCGGCGTCGACCCGCAGTCTCGGGAGCGCATCTTCAACGCGGTGCGCGGGCAGGCGGCGCGCGGGGCCGCCATGCTGTACAGCACGCACCATATGGAAGAGGCGGAGCGCCTCTGCGATCGCGTCGTGCTCATCGACGGCGGTTGCGTCGTCGCCGCGGGGACCCCTGCCGAGCTCATCGAGCGTGCGGGCGGCGGGCTGCGCCTCGAGCTCCGCACGCACTCACCTTTGCACGCGGGCTGGCTCGACGAGGTGGGCGGGGCGACGATTCTGGAGCGGCCACCGGGTGCCTTCGACGATGGTGAGGTGACTCACGTCAGCCTCGACGACCTGACCCTGGCCGCGCGGGTGCTCGACTGTGCCGCGTCGCGGGGCGCCGGCGTCGTCGATTTCCACCTGCACCGGCCCAGCCTCCAGGATGTCTTCCTCAAGTTCACGGGACGTGCCTTGCGCGACTGAAGGACGCCAGACGATGCATGCGCTCGTGGTGATTCTGGGCAAAGACCTGCGACTGCTCTGGCGCGACCGTGCCGGACTCATCTTCCTCACGCTGGCACCGATCGTCGTCATCAGCGTCGCCGGCTTCTCACTCGCCAATCTCTACGGCGCGGATCCAACCGGCCAGACGGCGTACGAGCTCCCGTTCGTCGACGAAGACGGCAGCGAACTAGCGCACCGCTTGCGTGAGCGCATCGCCGCGGAGCGTTCCGTGAATCTGCGCCCGGTTGCAGATCGTGCGACGGCGGAGGACATGGTCCGCCGTAAGTTAGCGGGCTCGGCCCTCGTCGTGCCGCGTGGTACGGAGGCGGCTCTCCGTGACGGTCAGCCCGCCGCCTTGCTGTTGTACAGCGACGCGGTGAAGTACCTCGAGCGCCTGAATCTGCGCGCCAAGTTGCTGGAGATGCGTGACCAGCTTGCGCGCGGTGAAGATGCGGAGCGCGCCGCCGCCGAACAGCGCGAGCACCTGCGGCAGCAGGTGGACCAGCTACGTCTCAATGTGACCACACTGCGCGCCGCGCTGGACGCGACCTGGGAGGAAGCGCGCGTCGCGCGAGAGCAATCGGTGGCGGATGCGCACGTGGCGCTCGAGCGCCATCGCCAAGAGGCATCGAAGGATGTGGCGCGGCAGATCGACGCCGTCGTGCAGCGTCTCCAGCGCGAGGTGGACACGCAAGCCGATGCGCTACGCAGCGACGTGCGCGCCTATCTCGACCTGGTGGCGCAGCGCCGCGCCGAGTTCGGGGTGTGGCTCGCCGAGCTGCAGCGTCTCGCCGGCAGCCACGCCGGCGACATCCCGGCGCCACCGAAATTTCCGGAGCTACCGCCCGCACTCAAGCAGCGACTCGAAGCGAACGGTCCGCCTCTTCGGCTGCCCGACGCCAGCGAGTTGTCACTGCGTTTGCCGCCACCGCCGCGTCTCGAACCGCCCCCTCTGCCGCCGCGCCCGTCCCTGCAAATTCCGGAGATCACGCTGCCCGAACTTCCACAACTGCCGGGCACGCTGACAGTCCGCGAGGTCGACCTCGGCGGCGGCTCGATCAACGTCAATACCTTCGATCAGAACGTACCGGGTTTCAGCATCACCTTTCTGCTGCTCGGCATGCTGCTCGGCGTCTCCCTCGGACTGCTCGACGAGCGCGACTGGGGCACGTTGAGTCGCTTGCGTGCCATGCCGGTGGCGGCGCCGTCCATCCTCGTCGGCAAGCTCCTGGCGCGTTTCGCCGTAGGC
>DASVHW010000111.1 GCA_036382395.1 Candidatus Binatia bacterium
CTCGCCGCGGGCCAGGAGCAGCGTTTCCTGGATGGTGGCGAAGTCGTCCTCCGCATGGGCGTAGGCCAAGCCGAAGGCGACGTCGGCATCGGTCTTACCGTAGATATTCGGCACGCCAAAGGTGTCGCGACGGATCTCCACATCGTAGCGCTGATCGGCGTGCTGATACGAAGTCAGCCGGGCTGAGAGCGCCGAGCGCCGCCTCCCATTTTTGCGCCACCGCATCGCGAGTCGCGTGGGCGTTATGCGCCGCGGTGCGCAGATCGTCCATTCGTGTCACCGCCTGATCCATTGCGCGCGTCGCTTTCTCCGCCGCCGGCAACGCCTGCAACGTCAGCTTGCCGAGCGTCTTGCTGCGGCGGATCGTGGCGATCAGTTGCGGCAGTGCTTTCACGACCTCGCCCGGCGGCATGTGCATGATCGCGCCCTGTGTCGCGGCGCCGAACCCCGCGAACGGATGCCGCAGCGGCTGGCCGTCCGCCAGGAGGGCGCGCGCCAGCCCATCGACCACGGCTTCTTGCTCCGTCCGGAATTCCACCTGCGCCGTCTCCAGGCTCGCTTCGGCCTGCAGCACTTTCGCGTGCGCATCGGCGTAGCCCTGCTGGGCGCGGTCAAATGCCCCCAGGCGATCCTTGATGAGCCGCGTGTCCACCGTGCGTGCAGCGGCCAGAATGGCCGCGCCGGCTTTGAGCTGCGTAGCGGCCGATTTCCCCACTTGAATGGTTGACATATCCCTCTCCTTTCTGTCTGCGCGCCACATCTTGCAAGGATGTTGCCAAGAGCGGCGTGCATAGCGTAACAAGAGCACACCCATAAGCGCAGGGTCGACTGCCGGTAGTGTGACACCAACCATTGTCACGAACATAGCGGTGACGCGCCCAGATTGCGTCACGCAATTGCCGGTTCAACGCGGGAAGTCCCGGCACAAGAAAGCGGGCTGAGGGCAGCCCGTCTCCAGAACAGCGCGTATTTTGGAGAGGGCGTGCCCCCACGCCGCGCTCTGCTGCTCGCCGCGGCGGAGTTCTTGCGCAAAGCCGGAAGTCCCCTGTAGGCTGAAGCGGAATCCAAAAAAAGGCGCCCGGAAAGCGTGAGTCGAGGGCGTTTCGGACCAGAAACGGCCCGGAAGATGTGATCCCTAGGCAATTTTGATCTGCGCGGCCTCGGGAGATCGTGGTCCGAGCCTCTGCGAGACGTTGTCCGATCGGAAACGCGTAAGTCGTCAGCCCGCAGGACCTGCGACGGCTTGGACAGCCCAAATCCTAGGCACGGAGATCATGCGGGGGCTCGACCAAGCGTTTCCGAAGCCGCGTCACAAACATTGGGAGGTGTGGCGTCCTATATTTTAGGCACGCAGGTCATCCAGGGACTCGACCAACGGCTTCCCAAGGCGCGTCATGAGTTTCGAGGCGTGGATGATCCTGTATTTCAGACAACCATCGTCTATGAAGGCGGCACCGAACGTTCCCTCGGTAACGCTTTGGGCTGAGTTGCCGTAGCGGACGGCGCTTGCGTGTCGACCACAGGCGAGGTGGAGAGCCGCGCGGTTGGACGGCTGCGTCCCAATTGGGATAGGGAAGCGTCGATGGCGAACCCCGAACACATCGAGATCGTAAGGCAGGGCGTCTCTGCGATCCGTGCGTGGCGGAAACGAACGATGCCCTGCGACAGGCTAGACCTCACTCAAGCGGTCATTGATGGCGCCATGTTGGAGAATGTGAATCTCCGCGGTGCGAATCTCGTTGGAGCGTATTTCGCGAGCACCGTCTTTAGGGATCAGTATCTCAAAGGGGCGGACGTGAAGGGGACTCTGCTCAGTGGAGCAGACCTGCGTGACGCCGAGTTGTTCGCGACACTGTGGCGAGGAGTAAACCTCCGCGAAGCTGACCTGACTGAGGCTCAGTGCGGGTGGACCGTGTTCAGCGACATTAACCTGGCGCGGGTGAAGGGACTTGAATCAGTTGCGCATCGTGGACCAAGCACTATCGGCTGGACAGCCTTGCTCGTTCGAAAGGAAAGATCCCTGAGGCGTTTCTGCGCGGTTGTGGCCTTAGCGATTGGGAAATCGAGGCGGCGAAGCTCTCCGACCCCGAGCTGTCATCAAACCAGATCATAGACATTCAGCAGCGAGTGTTCGAGCTGCGGGGCGAGTCGGCGATCCAAACCAGCGGTGTTTTCATTTCATATACCCATGTCGACAGCGAGTTCATCGACGGGCTGGAGCGGAAGTTGAACGAGAAGCGTATCCGCTTTTGGCGGGATGTCCACCACGCCAGCGCCGGCCGACTTGATCGGATCGTCGACCGTGCAATGCGGTTGAACCCCACGGTGCTGCTCGTACTGTCGGAGCACTCGGTTACGAGTGACTGGGTCGAGGACGAAGTGGATCGCGCCCGAGAGTTGGAGAAAGAACTGGGGCGTGACGTGCTGTGTCCGATCGCCCTCGATGAGGCGTGGAAGGATTGTGCTTGGTCGCGTCCGCTACGCACGCAGATCAAAAAATATCACGTCCTGCCGTTCGGTGAATGGCGGGATCCCGCATCATTCGAGCGGATGTTTCGCCGACTGGTTGAAGGGCTTTCGATTTTCTACCACGACTGACAGATGAGCTACTGAGCGCATCCAAGACAGTCAGGCCTCAAGCGGGACCTCATTGACAACCGAACCACAGCGTCCTGTCCTGCAAGCTGCCATATGACAACGGGTTCCCATGGTAACGGCGCAGATCAGGTCGCTTGCTGGGTCGGCGCGACGCGCCGGTTCCCAAATCCTGGACTTGATCTTGTGTATCGGGAGCGGATCGGTGCATGTTCGTGTCCATCTGCAACCGACTGTCGTACGTAGGCGTTTGGCATAATAATCGCTTGGCAAGAAGGCTGGTGAAACGCGCGGGGAATCCGATGCTAAAGGCGGTAACGCTGCCGGTGGGGCTCCTGGCCGTGGTCTTTTCGGCGCTTGTGATTGCCGGGTGTGGCGATTCGGACTCCAGCGCCAGCCCTTCGGCAACGCCGACCCGTACGCCAACCGGCACACCGAGCAAGACGCCCACACCCACGCCGACCCCGACCAACACCAGTGGCCCGGAGGCGGTCGCCGAACAGGCCTACATCTTCGCCTACCCGATGATCCAAAACTACAAGACGATGTACACCCAAGCGGTCGCTCCCGCGTCACCGGATGTCGCCGTGCCGTTCAACGGATTCCGTCACAACACCCAGTTGATAGGACCGAGCTACACGGTAATCGTTCGTCCCAACAACGACACCCTCTACTCCACTGCCTGGCTGGACCTGCGGGCCGAACCCATGGTCATTCACGTACCGGCAATCACGGACCGCTACTACTCTTTCCAGTTCGTGGACCTGTACACGTTCAATTTTGATTATATCGGCACACGGACGACGGGAACGACGGCCGGAAACTACCTGATCGCCGGCCCGTACTGGAATGGGCCGACACCCGACGGCATCAATGCCGTGTACCGATCCGAAAGCCTCTATGTGTACAGCCTGACGCGTACTGCCGTCGATGGCCAGGGCGACCTTCCCAACGTGGAGATCATTCAGGGGGAATACGGGCTGCAGCCGCTGAGCGCATTCCTCGGGCAGCCGCCGCCCTCGCCGGTGCCGAGCGACACCTTCCCGCCCTATGACGAGCATAAGGCGCAGTCGGCAGACTTCATCGGCTACTTCAACTGGCTGCTGGGCAGGGTGACGATCGACCCGTCCGAGCAGGCCATGATCGACGGGTTCGGCAGCATCGGGATCGGACCCAATTTGCCTTTCGACTCCTCATCGCTCGATCCGGCCACGCTGAAGGCGATCAACGACGGCGTAACCTCGGCCCTACAGCAGATCGCGGACAAGGGCAGGCACCTTGGGAAACTGGAGAACGGTTGGAACCTGGTCGGGCAGGTATTCGGCGACCGCCAGACGATGCAGGGGCAGTATCTGGTCCACGCGGCCGCGGCGTACGTCGGGCTGTACGGCGTCGACCTCCAAGAGGCGTACTACCCGTCGACCTTTTTGGATTGGACCGGTGATCCCACCACTGATCCCCCCACCGGCACCCTCGACGCTTCCAAGCACAACTATGTGCTAACGTTCCCCGCGGGCCAGTTTCCCGACGTGCAGAACTTGGGGTTCTGGTCGATCACGATGTACAACGCCGAACAACAGCTGGTGGACAACGAGCCCGCCTGCGTGCCCACCGCCACCGCCGCCTGCAAGCGCTACGAGATCGGTAACAGGACGGTGGGATTGAAGCAGCCGGGCGGTTCGCTCGAGATTTACCTGCAATACGAATCCCCCGGCCCGGACAAGGAATCCAACTGGCTGCCGGCTCCCAACGGGCAGTTCTCGCTGACCCTGAGGATGTACTTGCCAGACCCTTCGGCCATTGGTGATCCCTTGTGGGCGCCTCCAGGTATCCGCCCGAGCAACTAGGAACGCCAGGCGGCGGCGAGCGGAACAGAAAGTGACGCGGCGCTGCTCCACACGATCCGGCGGAAAACAACGCGTTTTGCGATCCGCGCCCTGAAGATCTGCCGGATCGACGCGGCGCGAAGACCGACGAAGACGCTGATGCCGCTCGGCTCTCGGCCTCGACGATGTGACCATTTTCAGTCTGTAGCCACAAAACCACCAACGAGGCCAAGCATCCGCAAGCGTCCGCGAACTCAAGAGCAGGCTGAGTCACTACCCACACGAGGCACGGCGATGACCGCAGCGTCACCCCTTACAGGACATGCCGCCGTCTACGGGCAGCACGACGCCGGTGATGAACTTGGCTTCGTCCGAAGCCAAGAAGAGCGCCGCGTAGGCCACGTCCCACGCCTCGCCCATGTGCTGCATTGGGACGGCCTGCTCGCGCATGCGGGCGAACTGCTCCTTGTCGAGACCGTAGCGGCGGGCGGGCTCGTCCACCGCCATCGGCGTGCGGATCAGCCCGGGCATGATCGCATTGGCGCGGATGCCCTTGGCCGCGTACTGCATGGCGATGGCGCGCGTGAGCGCGTTCACTCCCCCCTTCGAGGCGCTGTAGGCAGCGAGCGGATAGGCGTCGGAGTAGCGTACCGCCCCCATCGAGGAGATGTTGATGATGACGCCGCTTCCCTGGCGTTCCATGTGCGGCAGAACGTGCTTGCAGGTCAGGAAGACCGACTTGAGGTTCACCGAGAGGACCCGGTCCCAGTCCTCTTCGGTGACTTCCACCGGACCACCCAAGACGCCGATGCCGACGTTGTTATGGAGGATGTCGATTCTGCCGTACTGCTTGACGCATGCCGCGACCATCTGCTCGCAGACGTCGGCACGAGTCACGTCTCCTGTGAAGACGAACGACTCGCCGCCTTCCGCCTCGATCATGCGCTGTGTCGCCGTGGCGGACTCGCCATCCCGATCGACCAGCATGACTGATGCGCCCTGGCGAGCAAAGAGCATGGCCGTGGCCCTCCCGTTGCCGAGCGATTCCCCAGGCGTCGACCCGGCGCCGACGACGATGGCCACCTTGCGCTTCAATCGACCGGTCATGGTGTCTCTGCTGTGGCAGAAAGGCTGTCGGGAATCAACGATGCAGCGACCCGAGCGCGCCGGCTGGGCGCTCGGTGAAGTGGGACCACCGGCCGCGATCGCGGTCCCCGCGTTGATCCGCACACTCGACGATCATGGCCGAGGGAATGTCGCCTCAATCCGCGACGGTGACGGTTAGGCGAAAAACTCTCGCGGGTGACGCGTCCTGGTCCCACGGGCGCAGCGCAGCCAGCTCGATGATCGCCTGCCCCGCGCGTTCGACCCGGAACCTCCAAGAATGTTGGCCCGGACTGCCGGGCGCGCTGCTCGTCGGTGCTTCGAACGCATCGCCGACCAACACACACGCCGGTGCCCCGTCGGACATGAGCCGCCACCGAAAGCCGGTCGTCGGACGCTCTTGAAGGCGGACTTCGAACGTCTCGCCGCGCGTCAGGTGGATCTCGCGCCCGTTGGCGCTTTCGTTGAGTGGCTCCATTACGGTCGTGGCGTGCCCTCCGGGTGCCGGCCGCAGGAATCCGCAGCCGGGCGGGGACCAGAGGATGAGTAAGAAGATGAACGGGACCGCCACCGCAATTCGGACGCGGGGCGGCGTCTCATAATCCAGCGCCAGCTTCCGGGTTCGACGGCGCACGCCGGCCACCCTCGGCGACGGACACTTCCGCCCATGCGGACAATATATGTCAGGTTCGCCGCCACCGCCACGCCTGGTCATCCGGTGCTGGGCAGTTGGAGTACCCAGCACCGGAGAACTGCGGTTTAGTCAGCGACCATGCGAATGGTCCAGAAATCATCGGCAAGGTTCGGCTCGAGCAAATACGTATAGGGCATCGTGAAGTAACCCTTGATGCCCCACTTCGGGCCCCATGAGTTCCGCACGATGAAGCGCTGGACAGAGTCATCGTAGCCCACGGCGAGGACCGCGTGCCCGCCCAGTACGCCCTCCTTTGGCCCAGGCATGGGAACCTGGCCGGTCTTGGCGACCTGCGGACTCTCGAAGCTGGCGTAGACCGTGAAGCCGAAGACAAACGGGTACCCGGCTGCGAGGCATCCCTTCATTTGCGCGAGCACGCAAGCGACCCGCTGGTACGCGGTCACCTTGCGCTTGGCGGCCGCGGTACGCACTGAGGCGGGAGGCTTCTGCTGAAACGGGCCCGGGTTCTGGTCGCTGTACGGCCACAGTGCTTCGGGCGGCGCGCCGAGGTGATTGACGCTCTTCACCCCGTCACGAATCTGAGCGCCCGAGTCCTCGTTCACCGCACCCTCCATCGCCCGCTCGTTGTAGTAGATAAAGAGCCGTGAAGGTGTAAACGGCTTTGCGATCTTCTGCTTGAGCAGATCGAACTCGATGGCCGCGGCGATCGCGTTGGCCGTGCAGCTCCCGAGTTGTCCCTGGTCGTATACGACTTTCGGACACTGCGCCCGCAGATTCACCTTCGCTGGAAGCGCAGCAAGCCGCGCGACCGGCGCGGCGTAGAGGTGATCACGGTAGTCGGGCAGATCCGGCACCCAGCCGTACCGAGCGATTTTTCGCGGTGTCATAGTTTCTCCTCCTTCTGATTGTTATGGCGCTGGCCGTCTACGTCTCGAACAATGCTCCCGTCGAGAGAGGCGCAGTTGACGCAAGTACCTGCAACGGTTGCGCGGTGACATGATACGCTGGTGAACTCCGATGCGTGGTGGAGCTATAACAGTGCCAGGTGCGCGGTACGGTTGACTACTCGCTCGACGCGCCGTTACCGCGGATCCTCAGCGTTTCGCTGTCCGGCGTAGTGGACGCGTTGTCCAGCCGAATGTACACGGCACCCTTCTCATTCAGCTTTGCCGATTGAGGGCGGCATTGGGCAAGTGTGCTCGTCAGAGCGACCCCGGCCTGCGGCGGGCCGTCGAGTCGAGCACCTGAAAGTGTCTCGTGCGGTGAACATTTGCCTGTCCAGCCGGGTGGACACGTTGTCGAGCCCGCTGGACGACGCGCCCCTCTCAATTGGATTTGCGGCTGAGGATTCGGCTGGGCGGCGTTGGGGCACATCCGATGCATTGCCTCTATGGGGGCGTCCTTAGTACATCAGTTCATAAATATGACAACGTATTCCGGCGCGCATGAAGTCAACCTCCCCCTCGCCCCCTCCCAGGGGGACTGTCGATTTTCTCGGACTGCATGCTGACCTGCGTATCGCTGATGGAGTATAAGGGAGCCGTTGGGTGGAGGATGGGTTCCAAGGGAGAACGAAGTCTGGTCTGGAAGTGAGTGCATCGTCTCGGCGAGGGTGGTCTGGTCAGACCAACGCTGCCGATGATCAAGTGGGCCAGGCGCGGCGCAAGCGCCCTACAGCAGCCCGATCTTGCGCGCCAGTACGTCGACGGCGAGGCCGAGCAGGAACAAGCCGCCGAAGCGCCGCGTGTGCTGGAAGGCGAAGGCCGAATACCAGA
>DASVHW010000112.1 GCA_036382395.1 Candidatus Binatia bacterium
AACTGCAGCATGTGTCAATCCACGGCCACCGGATCGCCTTCCGCAGCGCCGGCGAAGGACCCGTGGTGCTGCTCGTCCACGGCATGGCGGGGAGTTCAGCGACATGGAAGCACGTCCTGCCAGGTCTGGCCCAGCGGTTCACGGTCATCGCCCCCGACCTGCTCGGGCACGGTGAGTCGGGTAAGCCCCAGCGGGGCGAGTACTCGCTCAGTGCGCACGCCAATGTCCTCCGCGACTTCTTGAACGTCCTCGGCCATGAGCGTGCGACCTTCGTGGGCCAATCACTCGGTGGCGGCGTGGCGATGCAGTTGGCGTACCAGTTTCCCGAGCGTTGCGAACGACTGGTGCTGGTGGGCAGCGGTGGGTTGGGCCGGGAGGTCAACGTGATGCTCCGGGCCTTGACCTTTCCCGGCCTCGAATACGTCTTCCCGATCGTCTGCGCGCCGCGCTTGCGAGACGCGGGGAACCGGGTGGCGTCATGGCTCTACGGAGTGGGGCTGCGGGCCGCTCCCGTCATCGAGGAGATGTGGCGCAGCTACACGTCGCTGGCCGAGGCCGACACCCGCCGGGCGTTCTTTCGCACCCTGCACGGCGTCATCGACCTCGGCGGCCAGGCGGTGAGCGCCTCCGACCGGCTGTACCTGACCTCGCAAGTTCCGACACTGATCGTGTGGGGTAACCGAGACCCGTTCATTCCCGTCAGCCACGCCACCGCGGCCCACGAGGCCATGCCCGGGAGCCGCCTCGTGATCTTCGACAACGTGGGGCATTACCCGCATTGCGAGGATCCGGACCGGTTCGTTGAGGTGCTCGTCGACTTCATCACCTCCACCGAGCCGGCCCGCCTGTCAGAGGCCCACTGGCGCGAGCTGTTCCGGTCTGCTCCCCCGTCGCATGCCGCGTAGGGCCGACGCTGCCTTACATTCGTGATGCCGCTTCGCTATGCATAGGCCGCCCACGCCTGGGTAGGGAGGAAACCATACGAATGAATCGGAGCGAGTGCGTCCTGTATAGTGGGGGCTTGAAGGGCGCGGAGGCCGCGTTCGGCGCCATCGCGGAACGCTACGGCATCGAGGAGGTGAACTTCACCTTCGACGGCCATCAGATCGAGCGCACTCGTGGCGTCCGGACGTTGACTCACGCCGAGCTGCGCCAGGGGGACGTCAGCTTGGCGTATGTCTCGCAGCTGATGCATCGCCACTACCCTGACACCGACTATATCAAGCAAGTGTTGCAGAGCATCTGGCACCAGGTCAACAATGCGCAGGAGATCTACGTCGTCGGCAAGATCCTGGACGACGGCACGGTAATGGGGGGCACCGGTTGGGGCGCCGAGTTCGCCAAGCTGTGCAACAAACCGCTTTTCGTCTTCGATCAGGACCGCGATGCCTGGTCTCACTGGACCGGCTCGGCATGGCAGGCCGCGCCCGCGCCGGTGATTGGCCACACGCACTTCGCTGGCACCGGGACGCGCTTCCTGGGCGACAACGGCAAAGCGGCGATCGAGCAGCTCTTCGCCCGTTCGTTCCCCGGCGCCTGAGGTGCCGGCCGTTTTTCCTGATCAGTGCGGCGGTGATCTCCGGGATCCCGCTACGGTCGACGAACTGAGGCTCAGCGCGCCAATCGGCGCGCGCCTGACGCCGAGAGCGGCGCAATAGATCCATTGAGGAAGCCAAAGAGGGACGCCACGGATCTTGACGGCCCCCTGGATTTTACCCGGTGCTGGGTTGCGTAATCGTGCGCGTGCTAGATAGTTTCTCGCCATGGCGCAGCACATCGTCGTTACCGGCGCGCGGCAGCACAATCTCAAGAACATCAACGTCGAAATCCCGCGCGACAAGCTGGTCGTGATCACCGGCCTGTCGGGATCAGGCAAGTCGTCGCTCGCCTTCGACACGATCTATGCCGAAGGACAACGCCGCTATGTCGAATCGCTGTCGGCCTATGCCCGGCAGTTCCTCGAGCAGATGGAGAAACCCGACGTCGACTCGATCGAGGGGTTGTCGCCGGCCATTTCCATCGAGCAGAAGACCACGAGCAAGAACCCGCGGTCGACCGTCGGTACGGTGACCGAGATCTACGACTATCTCCGGCTCTTGTTCGCGCGCATCGGCAAGCCGTACTGTTACGGCTGCGGGCGCGAGATCACTCCACAAACGGTGCAGCAGATCGTCGATCGCCTCCTGCAGCTGCCGGCGAACAGCCGTATCCACGTGCTGGCGCCCATCGTCCGCGGCCGCAAAGGCGAGTACCGCAAGGAGCTGCTCGATCTACGCAAGTCCGGTTTCGTCCGGGCCCGCATCGACGGTACCCTGCGCGACCTCGCAGACGACATCTCGCTGCCGAAGAATATCAAGCACACCATCGAAGTGCTGGTCGATCGTCTCGTTATCCGACCTGGCATCGAGAAGCGCTTGGCCGACTCGCTCGAGATTGCGTTCAAGTATGGCGACGAGGTGGCGAAGGTCGAGATGCTCGGTAGTACGGCGGAGGCCATCCAGCAGGAAATCCTGTTCAGTCAAAAGTTCGCCTGCGTGGTGTGTGGCATCTCGTATCCGGAGATGACGCCGCGCATGTTTTCCTTCAACAACCCCCATGGCGCGTGCTCGACCTGCAGTGGCCTCGGGACATCGATGTACTTCGATCCCGACCTGATCGTTCCCAACGAAGATCTGTCTCTTGCCCAAGGCGCTATCGTGCCGTGGGAACGCAAGAGCGTTGGCCACATCAAGGAGGATGTCGTTCACGCGCTGGCGCAGCACTACGGCTTCGATCTCGCCACGCCCTTCAAACAGCTTCCGCCGAACGTTCGCAAGGTGATCCTGTACGGTACGGAGGAAGAGATCGCCTTCGTCCACAAGAAAGGGAACCGGCGCTACGAGTTCCGCCGCGCCTTCGAAGGGGTCATCGCCAATCTCGATCGCCGCTACAAGGAGACCGACTCGGAATGGATCCGGGAAGAGCTGGACTCGTTCATGAACGTGCGGCCGTGCGAGACATGTCACGGGGCTCGACTGAAGCCCGAGGCGCTGGCGGTCCGCCTGCAGGGGAAGTCCATCGTGGAGGTGACCGCCATGGCGGTCAAAGAGGCCCAGGCGTTCTTCTCCTCCCTGAGCCTCACCCCGCAAGAGGAACACATCGCCCACCGCCTGTTGAAGGAGATCAACGAACGGCTGGGATTCATGACCCACGTGGGCCTGGATTACCTCAACCTCAGCCGCACTGCCGCCAGCCTCTCCGGCGGTGAGGGCCAGCGCATTCGCCTGGCCACCCAAATCGGTTCGAGCCTGGTCGGAGTGCTCTATATCCTCGACGAACCGTCGATCGGGCTGCACCAACGCGACAATGCCCGGCTGCTGTCCACCCTGAAACGCCTGCGCGACCTGGGTAACACGGTTTTGGTGGTGGAACACGACCGCGACGCAATCGTCGCTGCCGATTACGTCATCGACATGGGTCCCGGCGCGGGCGTCCAAGGCGGCTACGTCGTTGCCCAGGGCACCCCCGCGGAGATCACCGCGAATCCCGCTTCTCTCACCGGCAAGTATCTGTCGGGCGAGCTGGAGATCCCCATCCCTGTGCGGCGGAGGGCAGGGACTGGCTGGGCACTTACGTTGAAAGGCGCCCGACACAACAATCTGCAAAATATCCGGGTGGACATCCCGCTCGGGAAGATGACCTGCGTGACCGGTGTATCCGGCTCGGGAAAAAGCTCGCTGGTGGTTGACACCCTCTATCGAGTTCTGGCCCAACGCCTGTACGGATCGAAAGAGAAGCCCGGTGCGCATGATGAGATCACCGGCTGGCAACTGCTGGACAAGGTGATCGACATCGACCAGGCCCCGATCGGGCGGACGCCACGGTCCAATCCAGCCACCTATACCGGCCTCTTTACCCACATCCGAGACCTCTTTGCCCAGCTGCCGGAGTCCCGGCTTCGAGGTTACGGACCGGGTCGCTTCTCCTTCAACGTCAAGGGCGGGCGGTGTGAGGCATGCGGCGGCGACGGCTTGATCACCATCGAGATGCACTTCTTGCCGGACGTGTACGTTACCTGTGAAGTGTGCGGAGGCCGGCGGTACAATCGTGAAACGCTCGAAGTGCAATACAAAGGAAAGAGCATCGCCGAGGTCCTCGATATGACCGTGGGTCAGGCTCTCGAGTTCATGGGAAATGTGCCGTCCATTCGGCACAAGCTCGAAACGCTGCACGACGTCGGTCTCGATTACGTGCACCTCGGCCAGTCGGCTACGACCTTGTCCGGAGGCGAGGCCCAACGGGTCAAACTGGCCAAAGAACTGAGCCGGCGCGCCACGGGGCGTACTCTTTATATCCTGGATGAGCCGACCACCGGGCTGCACTTCGACGACATCAAGAGTCTGCTGTCCGTGTTGTCGCGTCTGGTGGATGCCGGCAATACGGTCCTCATCATTGAGCACAATCTGGACGTCATCAAGACGGCTGACCACATCATCGATCTGGGCCCTGATGGTGGCGACCGTGGTGGACGAGTGATGGCGGTGGGAACGCCGGAAGAGGTCGCTCAGACTCAGGGTTCGTACACCGGCGAGTTCCTCCGGAGCCTGTTCCCCGGGCTCGCTGCCTGACCTCAAAAAAGGCTTGACCAGAGAAGCCCGGATCGATATAGGACCCAGGAGGGGGGAATTACCCGGAAGCCAGGTGAAGATGGCTTCGGTTCTGGAGTTTGGTGAAGTCTGGGAGGACGAATGGGACGCGTAGTTTACATGGACAATCACGCCACAACACCCATGGATCCACGGGTGCTGGAGGCGATGCTGCCCTATTTCGTGGAAAAATTCGGTAACGCCGCGAGTCGCAACCACCAGTTCGGTTGGGAAGCTGAGGCAGCTGTCGACCAGGGGCGGGAGCAAGTCGCCCGGCTGATCAACGCCAAAGCGAAAGAAATCATCTTCACCAGTGGCGCCACCGAATCCGACAACCTGGCGATCAAGGGGATCGTCGAATTCTCCAAGGACAAAGGCAACCACGTCATCACGGCGGTCACCGAGCACAAAGCGGTTCTGGATACCTGCAAGGCGCTAGAGCGCACCGGCAAGGCGCAGTTTACCTACCTTCCGGTCGATAGGTACGGCTTGGTCGATCCTGACGATGTGCGCCAAGCGATCACCGACAAGACGGTCCTGATCTCGATCATGTATGCCAACAACGAGATCGGTACGATCCACCCGCTGCGTGAGATCGGCAAATTGGCCAAAGAGAAGGGCGTTCTCTTCCACAGTGATGCCACCCAAGGCGTAGGCAAGATTCCGGTGGACGTCGAGGCCATGGGCATCGACCTCATGTCTCTGAGCGCCCATAAGATGTACGGGCCGAAAGGTTGCGGGGCGTTGTACGTCCGTTCCAAAGGACCCCGCGTGCGCCTGACGCCCATGATGGACGGCGGCGGCCACGAGCGCGGCATGCGCTCGGGGACGTTGAACGTTCCGGGTATCGCCGGGTTTGGAAAAGCCTGCGAATTGTCCGGGGTGGAAATGGCGCCCGAGGCGGCGCAGGTGCTCCAGTTGCGGGAGCGGCTCAGTCAAGGGATTTTCTCGCAGCTAGATGAAGTCTACCTCAACGGCCATCCCACGCATCGCCTTCCCGGCAACTTGAATGTCAGCTTTGCTTTCGTCGAAGGCGAATCGTTGCTGATGGGGCTGAAGGACATTGCCGTTTCGTCAGGGTCGGCCTGTACCTCGGCGACCTTGGAGCCCTCGTACGTGCTCAAGGCCCTCGGCGTGGGTGACGATCTGGCGCACACGTCGATCCGTTTCGGACTGGGACGGTTCAACACCTTGGAGGACGTGGACTATGTCGTCGAGCGTGTCGTGCACGAAGTGCGGCGGCTCCGGGAGATGTCACCGCTGTACGAAATGGCGAAAGAAGGCGTGGATTTGAAGTCGTTTCAGTGGGCGCGCGAATAAGCGTTTTGGGAAAAATCCGCCGAGCCGGCTCGGTTGAAAGGAAAGCGTTATGGCATACAGTAGCAAGGTGCTCGATCACTACGAGAACCCACGCAACGTCGGGTCGTTTCCGAAAGACGACGCCAACGTCGGTACGGGGATCGTTGGCGCTCCGGAGTGCGGCGATGTGATGAAGCTGCAACTGAAGATCAGCGAGTCCGGGGTGATCGAGGACGCACGTTTCAAGACCTTCGGTTGCGGCAGTGCCATCGCGAGTTCGAGTTACGTCACCGAACTGGTGAAGGGGAAGACCCTCGGTGACGCGATGAAGATCAAGAACACGCATATCGTCGAGGAACTGAGTCTGCCCCCGGTGAAGATCCACTGCTCGGTCTTGGCGGAAGACGCCATCAGAGCCGCCATCACCGACTGGAAGAAGCGTCGCGGTGGCAACACCGACACGCAGAAGGCGGTCTCCAACTAATAGGGGTGATGGCCGTGGCTATTGGCGTCTCAGAAAAGGCGGCGGCGAAGATCCGCAGTCTTCTGGCCGCGCAAGACAAGCCGGAAGGCGGCCTGCGGGTGAAGGTTGTCGGCGGCGGCTGCTCGGGCCTGCAATACAAAATGGATTTGGATGTGGAACGCCCGGGTGACAAGGTGTTTGGGATGCCCGACGCCAAGATATTGGTAGACCGGAAGAGCTTCCTCTATCTCAACGGCACCGAGCTGGATTACAACGAAGGCCTGATGCAGTCGGGGTTTAACCTGCACAACCCGAACGTCAAAAGGTCCTGCGGCTGTGGCGCCTCGTTTACCGTGTAGGACGCGATTGAAAGATGAGTTCGATCCCGACTTCGTCCGCGGAGCGGGAAGGAACAATATGGCCCGCCGGCGAGCGGGTAGGCTGCTGGCATTGCGGCGCTGAACACACACCCCGCTTCTTTTGCCCCGCCTGCGAAGCCATCCAACCCCTTCCCGAGCAGGCGGATTACTTTCAGGTTATGGGTCTGCCACAACGCCTCGTGGTGGACACGGAGGGGTTGCAGAAGCGCTATTACGAGTTGCATCGGCGCTTACACCCGGATCGCTATCAGACCGGTCCACAGGAAGCCCGCCAGGCAAGCTTGCGCAACACCGCGGCGGTGAACCGCGCCTACCGGACGTTGCGCGACCCCATCGATCGCGGCCTGTACTGGCTCACACTGCGAGGGGAGAGCCTGGGGGCCGGCAACAACCAGGTGCCGGCCGATCTGTCGGCGTTGGTGTTTGAACTGCAGGAGCAGCTGGAGGAACTCCGCGCCGCCCGGCACGGGAACGGCGCGGCCCAACTCGTTCAGGAGATCGCTGCGTGCCACACCGAGTTGTTGCAGAGGCAGAGCGCGCTGCTGGAACAGCTCGGGCAGAACTTTGTGCGCTGGGATGCGGGTGAAGCCGACACCGACACCCTGACGCGTGAACTGAAAGCGATCCTGTCGGCGCTGGCGTACCTGGGCACGTTGATCCGCGACGTGGAAAAGGGGCTGGAGACTTGATGGACCGCATATTTGGTATCGATCTCGGTACGACCAACAGCTTGATCGCCTATGCGGACGACGACACGTTGCGGGTGGTCCCTGACCCGGACACGAAATCCTCCCTACTGCCCTCGGTTGTGTGCTTTCCGACAGCCGATGAAGTCGTCGTCGGTGCGCGCGCCAGAGCCCTTGCTGCCCAGCACCCCCTACAGACGATCGCTTCGGTGAAACGCTTCATGGGCCTGGGCATGGAGCACGTCACGCCCGCGGATCGTGAGCACTACGCCTTTGCCGATCAGGACACTCAGGAAATCGTACGCTTCCACGTCCACGGCCGTACCTACACACCGCCGGAAATCTCCGCGTTGATCCTCAAGGAATTGAAGCGACGCGTAGCGACGGTGCTCGGCGAAGACGTACGCCAGGTGGTGATTACCGTCCCCGCGTACTTTAATGATAGCCAGCGGCAGGCCACGCGGGATGCTGGCCGTTTGGCGGGACTGGAAGTGTTGCGGCTGGTCAACGAACCGACGGCCGCTTCTCTGGCCTATGGTCTCCATAAGAAGATCCAGGGGCTCATCGCCGTGTACGATCTCGGGGGTGGAACCTTCGACATTTCCATCCTCAAGTTGCACGAAGGCATCTTCGAAGTCTTGGCCACCAACGGCGATACGCGTTTGGGGGGCGACGACATGGACCGCCGCGTGGCCGCGTTGCTGTTGGAACGCGTGCCGTCCGCTGTGCGCCGGAATCCCGACGTCATCAACCAGGCGGTTGCCGCCGCCGAGGCTGCCAAGATCCAGCTGACCGATGCCGAATCGACGATCATGGAGCTGCGGGGTGATTCGCTCCAGGTCCAGCGCCCGTTGACGCGGGCAGAATTCGAAGCCACCGTCGCCGACATCGTCGAGCGGACCATCGCGCCCTCCCGGCAGGCATTGAAGGATGCGGGCCTGAGCCCGAGTGACCTCGATGAGGTGGTCTTGGTCGGCGGATCGACCCGGATCCCGCTGGTGCGGCGCCGGGTCGAAGAAGTGTTCGGCCGCAAGCCGCACACCGAACTCAATCCGGAGGAGGTCGTGGCGCTCGGTGCCGCGGTCCAGGCCGCAGTTCTTTCCGGGCGGCAGACGGACACCCTCCTCCTGGATGTGGTGCCGCTGTCGCTCGGGATCGAAACCATGGGTGGGGTCATGGCGCGCGTGATCGAGCGCAACACGACCATTCCCGTCACCGCGAAGCAGGTGTTTACCACGTTCGTGGACAATCAAACCGCGGTCGATTTCCACGTCCTCCAGGGCGAGCGCGAACTGGTGCGCGATAACCGCAGCCTGGCCCGCTTCAAACTCCGCGGCATCGAGCCTTTGCCCGCGGGGATGCCGCGTGTCGAAGTGACTTTCATGATCGATGCCAATGGCATTCTGAACGTCACCGCCCGTGACGAACGGACCGGCCGGGAGCAATCCATCGACGTCAAACCGTCCTACGGCCTCAGCGATGAACAAATCGAACACATGCTGGAGGAGTCTGTCGACCATGCGGAAGAGGATGTCAGTGCCCGCTTGCTGATCGAAGCCCGCAATGATGCCGAGGCCTTGTTGCGCGCCACGCGAAAGGCGTTGAGCGGTGCGACGCTGGACGCCGAAGAGCGCGCGCGCATCGGAGCGTCCATGGCGCGGCTCGAAGCGGCCGTGCCAGAGACGGACTACAACCGCATGCGTGACCTCACCGAAGAACTGAACCAGGCGACTACGTCGCTGGCGCAGCGGATCATGGATAGCTCCATCAAAGAGGCGCTCGAGCTCAAGCGTGTGGAAGAGGTGCTGTAGGCGTATGGAGAAGACGATGGGACTCACGTGGCACGATAGCGAAGAGATCGCGTTGCAACTCATTGAAGACCATCCCGACGTCGATCCGTTGGCGGTGCGCTTCACCGAACTTCGTCGCTGGGTGACGGAACTGACAGACTTCGATGACGATCTCAAGGCTTCAAACGAAGGCAAGCTGGAAGCCATCCAAATGGCGTGGCTCGAGGAATACAAGGACCGCCAGGAATAGCGGAACAAGACGGATCGGGAGGATACCAGCGTGTCGATGATGCAGATCAGCCGGAAGGTGGATTATGCCCTGAGGGCAATCATCTATCTGTCGTTGCAGAAGGACGGATGCCCCGTGTCGGTCAAGGAGATCGCCTCGCGTCGGCGTATCCCGAGGAAGTTCCTGGAAAAGATCATTCAGGACATGATCCGCTCGGGCCTGTTGAAATCGCATCGGGGTGCGCACGGCGGATGCATGCTGGCCCGGACGCCCCACGACATATCGTTCCGCGACATCATCGAGTCCGTGGAGGGGCCGATCTCACTCAACGTGTGCGTCACGGAGCAGCAAGACTGCTCGGTGCTGGCCAGCTGCAACATGCAGCGTGTGTGGCAGGAGGGCCAGCGCCGCCTGCTGGAGTTCTTTGCCGACACCACCTTGGCAGATCTCACGCCCGTTTTCCCGTCGAATACGGGGGCAGGTGCGGGCGTCGAAGGGCTTAAGGAGCTTACGAATGCATGACGGTATTGTGAACGATAGCTTCGCCCACCTCCTCCAGCCTGACACCCTGCTGCCGTCGCAGTACTTCGGGATCATGAAGCGCAAGGGGGCTCACGAGCCCGAGCGCCGGCTCGTCGTTGCCGTGCTCGAAGACGCCGTCGAATGCTTCCAAAAACACGCGCGGGCTCGTGATCCAAAGGCCCGGCAGCTCTTTCTCGATGCCGAGGAATGGATCTGTTCCGAAGATCGGACCTGGCCCTTTTCGTTCGAGAACGTGTGTGACCTCTTGCAGATCAATCCCGAATACCTGCGCCATGGACTGATCGCGTGGAAGGAGTGTCACCTCAAAGAGCAGCCGTGGGGGAATGTCGTTCCCCTCAAGCTGGTCGATTCGGACGAGGAGGCAGAGGGCTCGTTACAGCAGGTCAACGCGCGCTGAACGCATCTGCTTGTCGCCCAAGGCGGCGGGGGGCTGCGGCCCGCGGCTTTTTTTGTGACTTCCGTGCCTCGGCGCTAGCTGCTAAGGAGTAAGGAGATAGTGCGATGTTGCGTCGCGCCTGGCGGCACGGCTTAGCTGCAGCTTCCTTTGTCCTCGAAGCACTGCTGCGTGCGTTGGGACGGCGCCCGCCTTACGGCATTCTCAAGCTCGATCTGGGTGGTGATCTGGCTGAGGAACCGGTCGAGCACCGGCTCATCGGGATGCTGCAACCCCACCGCGATGATTACTTCAATCTGATCGTCCTACTGCGGGGGGCGCGAGAAGACCCGCAGCTGCGTGGGGTGTTTATTCGCTGCGAGAACCTCCGCGGCGGGTGGGCGAAAGTGCAGGAAATACGCCGTAGCCTCATGGCCCTGCGCCAGGCCGGGAAAGCGGTGTGGGTACACCTGACGCACCCCGGCATACGCGAGTACGTTATCGCCTCGGCTGCCGATCAGATCATTCTGACACCGGCCGGTAGGCTCGACGTGGCCGGGCTCTCCTCGGAGGTCACCTTCGTCGCCGGAACGCTCAAGAAGCTCGGCATCCAAGCCGAACTGATCCAGATGGGAAAGTACAAGTCGGCCGCTGAGACCTTCACGCGCAGCGATATGTCTGAACCACACCGCGAAATGGTCGAAAGCCTGATCCAGGACCTGTACGAGCAGGTGGTTGATGCCATCGCGGACGGACGCGGCATGGAGGGCGAGGCCGTGCGCCACCTGCTTGACCGTGGCCCCTTCACGGCGCGTGAGGCGGCGCAGGAACGTTTGGTCGATGCGCTCCTCTACGACGACGAGGCGGAAGAGCGGCTGCGCGCGCAATGCGACGACCAGGCGGTCATTGAACGGGCGGCCTACTTCTCGCGCCGGACACGGGCCGCTCGCCGCGAGGTGCTGCGCCAGGACCGCCCGGCCATTGGCCTGTTGCATGTCACTGGCTCGATCAAGACCGGCGAAAGCATCTCCGGGACGGAAGCCACCAGCGCCTGCGGCGCGGCTGCGGTGGCCCGGGACTTGAAAACCCTGCGTGAACGCCGCGACGTCGGCGCCGTCGTGATCCGCATCTCCAGCCCCGGTGGGTCAGGACTGGCATCCGACCTCATCTGGCACGAGGTGATGCGCACCCGCAAACGGAAACCAGTGGTTGTTTCCTTCGGGGATGTGGCGGCTTCCGGCGGCTACTACGTCGGTGTCGCGGGAAATCCGGTGTTGGCGGAGGCGGGCACAATCACCGGTTCCATTGGCGTGCTGGCAGGCAAAGCCCTACTCAAGGGGCTGTATGACCAACTCGGTATCACCAAACAGGTGATCACACGCGGGCGGCATGCGGCGCTGTATTCGGACTACGTTCCGTTGGGTGAGGAAGAGCGCCTGCGCCTGCAAACGGAGGCGGAGTTTTTCTACGCCGATTTCATCGACAAGGTCGCCAGCGGCAGACACCTGAGTGTAGAAGCGGTGGCGTCGGCGGCTGAGGGGCGGGTGTGGAGCGGTCGTCAAGCAAGGGATCTCGGCCTCGTCGATCAGCTGGGCGGCATCGAAGAGGCCCTCAACGAGGCGAAGGTGCTCGTCGGCTTGGCGCCGGATGCCCGGGTTTCTGTGGAACGCTATCCTCGACCGCGCCGACTGTGGAAGTTTTCGCTCAACCTCGCTCCACCGCAGAGCCGACTCCGCGCCCTTCATCCGTGGGCGCAGTTCATTACCAGTGAACGGATCTGGGCCATTCTCCCGTTCAACTTCGAATTCTTCTGATCCTGCCGGGTACGCCCCTCACGTCGACGATACGGCTCACATCCAAGCCCTTTCACGTTTCCGGCAAATTGTAAGAATTCTGGCGCTCTGGCGGCTGATCTTCGTCCACCAGGATCTGTTGCTGCTTGACACGCCATTGTCCGTCCGGTACGGTCTGCCTGACCGAGCGGTTTAGGCCGATCGGTCAGGTTTGGTTAAGCTATTGATTGATTGGATGAATTGTTGAGAATCGACGCCTGTGCGCAGGCGTTTTTTGGGGATTTCTCGTTTCCTGACTGACCGATTGGTTAAGCGATGAGTGAAGCGGTGGCCACAGCAAACGCCAACGTTGCCTTGGCGAAGTATTGGGGGAAACGCGACGAAACCCTCAATCTTCCCTACACCGGCAGCATCTCAGTTACCCTCGCGGGCCTCAACACGACGGCGCGGGTTCGGTTCGACGCCGACTGCAAGCGCGACCGCATCGTCATGAATGGAGAGGAAGTGGATGGCGTGGAAGGCCAACGGGTTCGGAGCTTCCTCGATCTTGTCCGGCAACTGGCTGAGCGGCATGCCCACGCCGAAGTCGAAGTCGCGACGAACTTCCCTGTCGCTGCCGGTCTGGCGTCGTCCGCCTCCACGTTCGCGGCGCTGGCGTTGGCCGCCTCTCACGCGCTGGGTCTCTCGTTGCCGCCCCGTGAGCTGTCGGTGCTGGCGCGGCGAGGCTCGGGATCCGCGGCGCGATCGGTTTTCGGCGGCTTCGTTGAGTGGCTGCCAGGCGAGGCGAGCGACGGTTCTGATTCCTGCGCGGTACAGCTGGCGCCGCCGGAGCACTGGCCGCTCGGCGTCGTCGTCGCCATTACCGAACCTGGGCGCAAACGCGTCGGCTCGCGTGAGGGCATGGCGTACGCGCTCAAGTCGCCGTTCTTCCCGGCCTGGCTTGAATCGCACGACGCTGATCTCGATGCCGTCCGTCAGGGTATCCTCGGCCGCGATCTTGCCACGACAGGCCGGGCCGCCGAAGCCAACTGCCTCAAGATGCACGCGGTCTCGCTGGCAGCCTCTCCGCCGTTGCTCTATTGGAATCCTGCTACCCTTGGCGTGATCCGGCGGGTGTCCCAGTTGCGGCAGGAAGGCACCGAAGCCTACTTCACGATCGACGCCGGCCCCCAAGTAAAGGTCATCTGTCCGCTGCCACAACGCGACACGGTTGCCGCCGCGATCCGCCAAGTGGACGGTGTGCAACGGGTGCTGCTGTCAGAGCCGGGCGGCGGCGCCGCGCTGGTGGAGAGCCCATGAGCAGCCGCGTTCTGGCACGCGCACCCGGGAAATTGTTCCTTCTCGGCGAGTATGCCGTGCTGGACGGCTGCCCCGCAGTCGTTGCCGCGATCGACCGCTTTATCGAGGTAACACTCGAGTGGACCGACGGCGACGGGGTGACACGCCTCTCCTCGGAGATGGCAAGTGTCGAATTCCCGACCACCGCGCCGCCGGCTGAGACAGGCCCCATGCGCTTCGCGATCGCTGCCTTCCACTCAGCCCTGTCCCGCTGCCCCGACGCCGCACGCCGCAGCTTCACTATCGACATCGTGAGCCACTTGGATGCGGGGAAAGGCACGAAAACCGGCTTGGGAAGCAGCGCGGCGGTGAGCGTTGGCGTGGTGGCTGCGATGTTTGCCGCCGCAGGGAAGCGAATTTCCGAGCCCTCGTGCCGCGATCAATTGTTCGCCGCTGCGCTGGAGGCGCACCGCACGGTGCAGGGCAAGCTGGGGAGCGGAGCCGATGTGGCCTCGAGTGCGTATGGCGGGATGATTCTGTTCCAGCCGCGGAACGGTTCGGCGCAGATCACCCCGCTCGGTGTTCCGGTAGACACGCACCTGCTAGCTGCCTGGACCGGCGAGTCGGCGTCAACGCCAGCGCTCGTCGACAAATATAGCCAAGCCCGAAACGGAAACGCCGCGAAGCGCGCCGCGTTCGTGGAAGCGAGTCGTGCCTCAGTCAACGATTTCGTTGCGGGGCTCGCGCAGCGGTCGCTTTCGTTGGCGGCGGTCGCCGCTAATGGGGCGCTGCTGGAGCAGCTGGCGACCGACTTGTCGCTGCCACTGTTCACCCCGCGGCTGCGGCGGCTCGTGGAGATTGCGCGGGCGCACGGAGCGGCCGCCAAGATCTCCGGTGCGGGCGGTGGCGACTGCGGCATCGCGTTCGCCCGCGATGCCACTGGGGCGCAGCACCTCCGTGCCGCCTGGCAGGCGGCCGGCCTCGCGCCACTCGATCTCAACATTTGCAGTGAAGGAGTTACCGTTGTCGGCGGCTAAGATTTCCGGGAGCCTGGCGGAGCGTAAACGCTCGCACCTCGACCTCTGTGAACACGAAGAGGTCGAGTTCCGCGGCAAAACCACGTTGTTCGAAGAGGTGGACCTCATCCACAACGCCCTGCCCGAGTTGGCGGTCGAGGATATCGACCTCAGCGTCGAATTCCTGGGCAAGAGGCTGCGCGCCCCGTTCCTGATCACTGGCATGACCGGCGGTACGGACGAAGCCTTTGTGGTCAATCGCGATCTCGCGTCGATTGCCGAGCGCTGCGGCATCGGTTTCGGACTCGGCAGCCAGCGGGTCATGCAGCGCGACCCCGGGACCGCGTGGACCTTTGCCATTCGGGAGTTTGTTCCCACGGCCCTGCTCCTCGCCAACATCGGCCTGATACAGGCGGGACAACAGTCGACGGACGAACTGCGGCGGCTGGTGGCCAGCGTCGGTGCGGATGCGCTGTGCGTCCATTTGAACCCGGCGCAGGAACTCATCCAGCCCGAAGGCGACCGCGACTTTCGCGGCGGCTACGCCACGCTCGGACGGCTGTGCCGTGATCTCGGCGTGCCGGTGATCGCAAAGGAAACGGGTTGCGGCATTTCGCGCGCTGTCGGCGATGCGCTGCGCCACGCCGGGGTACGGCACATCGATATCTCCGGCGCCGGTGGTACCTCCTGGGTGCGCGTCGAAAGCCTGCGGGGCAACGGCCGCAGCCGCCGGCTGGGCGAAGTATTTTCCAGCTGGGGTATTCCCACCGCGGCTTCGCTCGCCATGCTGCGCGGTTCCGGTCTCGATCTGATCGCCAGCGGCGGGCTGCGCACCGGCCTCGAGATGGCAAAGGCCATTGCGCTGGGTGCGCGCCTGTGCGGCGCGGCGTTGCCCATCTATCGCGCCTACCGCGAGAGCGGCATCGATGGCGCCGTGACGCTCATCAACGAATTCAGTGACGGCCTCAAGGCAGCGATGCTGCTGACGGGGTCACGGACGATCGCGGATCTTTCCCACCAACCGCTGGTGATGGGGGAACGGCTGAAGGCATGGATTGCCGCCGTTCACCCACCAGCAGCGGACCAGAATACGGATGGTGATGGCCATGCAGAATAGCGGACGACAATCGCGCATCGAGGGGTTTTATCGGATGGATCGGAGCGAGCGTTTAGCACGGCTCGTTGCCTGCGGCGGCTTGGGGGAGGCAGAGGTCGCCGAGCTGCTGGATCCCAATCCGCTCCCGTTCAAGGCAGCGGAGCATATGATCGAGAACGCCATCGGCGTTGTCGGCCTGCCCTTGGGTGTTGGGCTCAACTTCCTCATCAACGGTCGCGATTACCTCATTCCGATGGCGGTCGAGGAACCGTCGATCATCGCCGCCGCCAGTCACGCCGCCCGCTTGATTCGCGAGAGCGGTGGCTTTGTCGCTGAGGCGGATCCGCCCGTGATGATCGGACAAATTCAGCTGGTGAAGGTTCCCGATATCGACTTGGCGGTTCGCCGGATCGAAACGGCAACACCGCAGCTCCTCGCGGCTGCCGATGCCGTGCATCCAAACATGACGAAGCGGGGAGGTGGAGCACGAGCCATCAAGGTCCGCTCGCTTCCGGTGACGGCGTGTGGGCCGATGCTGGTGGTGCACCTGCTGGTGGAGGTGGGGGACGCCATGGGGGCCAACGCGATCAACAGCATTGTGGAAGCGCTGGCCCCGTGCATCGAAGAGATTACGGGTGGCCAGGCACGTCTCCGCATCCTGTCGAATCTGGCGGACGAGCGCCTGGCGCGGGCGACAACCCGCATTGATTTCAAACTGCTCGATTCCGGTTCGTTGCCGGGGCGTGAAGTCGCGGAGCGCATGGTGGAAGCGTCGGCGTTTGCCGCCGCCGATCCTTACCGTGCCGCCACCCACAACAAAGGCATCATGAACGGCGTTGATGCCGTCGCCATCGCCACCGGCAACGACTGGCGCGGTATCGAAGCCGGTGCACACGCATACGCCGCCCGCAACGGCCACTACGGGCCGTTGAGCGAGTGGCGCATCGAGCCCCAACAGTTGGTTGGTACCATCGAGTTGCCGTTGGCCGTGGGGACCGTCGGCGGCAACTTGGAATGCAATCCGCGCATCCGTTTTTCGCTGCGCATGCTCGGGGTCAGCTCGGCCAGAGAACTTGCGGCCATCATGGCCGCAGTGGGGCTCGGTCAGAATTTCGCCGCCATGCGCGCCCTGGTGACCGACGGCATTCAGCGAGGACACATGGCGCTGCATGCCCGTGGTTTGGCGGTGGCCGCGGGCGCACCGGAAGGCCTGCTTGATCAGGTAATCCAGGAACTCCTCGCCTCCGGCGAGATCAAGCTCAGCAAGGCACGCGAGATCGTGCAGTCGGTACAACTGGACGGGTGATGATGACGGCTACACCCCACGTGGTGCGCAGCGCGGCGCCGGGCAAGGTCATTCTGCTCGGCGAGCACGCCGTGGTCTATGGCCGCGCGGCGCTGGCCGCGAGCATCGATCGCTATGTCGAAGTCACGGTCACACGAGCCGGCGGATCAGCTTGCCCGGCCGCTGTTGCCGTCGGCGCGGTGGGGGCAACTGGTCCGGTGCCAATCCAGGCGCTGCGGCGTGCGGCGGAACTCACCGGGGTGAACCCGGCGGAGCTGGAAACGGCGGTGAGCGCCAACCTGCCGGTCGGGGTCGGGCTCGGCAGCTCGGCGGCCTTGAGCGTGGCGCTCGTCCGCGCCCTGGCGGAATTCGCCGGGCAAGCACTTGCGGATAGCGCCGTGTGTGCCCGTGCCTTCGAGCTCGAAAAAATCTTCCATGGTTTTCCTTCCGGCATCGACAACACGGTGGTGACGTACTGCTGTCTGATTGCCTTCAGGCGCGGTAGCGCGGTGAGGCCGTTGGTCGCCGGGCGACCGGTTCCCCTGGTGGTCGCGCTCGGCGGCGCCCCGCGAGAAACACAGAAGACCGTGCGCGGTCTGCGCCAGCGCTGGGAGATCCGCCCTGAGTTGTACGAACCCCTGTTCGATGAAATCGACTGCCTCGTCAGCGCGGCGGAATCCGCAATCGGCACGGGAGATCTCCAGCGGCTCGGGGCGTTGATGAACGCCAATCATGCATTGTTGCAGCGTCTGGGGGTCTCCACGGGCGAACTCGATGAGATGGTGGCGCTGGCCCGCGCGTCGGGCGCGTTGGGCGCCAAGCTGACGGGCGGTGGTGGCGGCGGTGCCGTCATCTGCCTGTGCCACGGCGACCGGGAGCGACTGGTGGAAGCCTTCACCCGGGCGGGTTGGCACGCGTTTTCGACGGACATCGCAGGACAGGATCGAGGGATTGATGCAGCAGACGATGCAGGTCGTTTCGAGCGGCGCGACGGCGCGCGCGCGTGATCAGGCTGGCGTTTCGGCTGATGTGGACCGCCTCGATGAGGCGATCTCGCGCAGCCAGGCGTGGTTCCTTCTCGATCAACGGCCGGAAGGATTCTGGCACGCGCCTCTCGAAGCCAATGTCTCGATGGATGCGGAGTACATGTTCTTCAACCGCTTCATGGGGCGACGGCCGGAAGGAACAGAGACCCGTGTGGTCGAGCGCATGCTGGCCACTCAGTCGGACGATGGGAGCTGGCCGCTCTACCATGGCGGCCCCGGCCATTTGAGCAATACGATCGAGGCTTACTTCGCACTCAAACTCGCCGGCCTCCGCACCGAGGAACCGGCGCTGCGGCGCGCCCGCGACTACATTCTGGTTCGGGGCGGTTTAGTGAAGGCGGGGGTGTTCACACGCTCCTTCCTCGCGTACTTTGGCCAGTTCCCCTGGGCGGGGCTGCCGGCCATGCCGGTGGAGCTGATGTTGTTGCCCTCGTGGTGTCCCATCAACATCTATGCACTCTCGAGCTGGGCGCGCGGCACCGTTGTCCCGATGACCGTGCTCATGGCCAAGCGCCCAGCCATCGAGATCCCGGCCGCCGCCGGCATCAGCGAACTGTGGCTGAAGCCGCCGACGCCCGAAGATCTCAGCTTTGCGCCCAGTCGAGAGTGGATCACCTGGCGGAACTGTTTCCTCGCCGTGGATCGCACGCTCAAGTTTCTGGGCCGGAGCGAATGGAAACCGTTGCGCGCGCGTGCCCTCGGGCGAGCGGAGGAATGGATTCTGTCGCATCAAGACATCAACGGTGGCTGGGGAGGGATCCAGCCGGCGATGATCAACTCGGTGATGGCCTTGCGCGTCCTCGGACACCGCGACGACGATCCCGCCGTCGCCAAAGGCGTCCAGGCGATCGACGATTTCCTGATCGAAAGCGACGGCCACCTGCTCTTTCAGCCGTGCGTGTCCCCGACCTGGGACACCGCACTGGCAGCGAAGGCGCTACTCGACTCCGGTTTGCCTGGCAGCCATCCGGCACTCACCCGGGCGGCGGAGTGGCTCGTCGCCAATCAGATTTTCAAGCCCGGCGATTGGCAGATCTTCAACCCGAACCTCGAACCAGGCGGCTGGGCCTTCGAATTCGCCAACGACTGGTACCCGGACGTTGACGATTCAGCCGTGATTCTCATGGTGCTCAAGCAGGTGACCACCGACGATCCGGCGCGTCAGGCACGGGCCATGGCTTACGGAATGAATTGGACGCTCGGCATGCAAAGTCGTAACGGCGGCTGGGGTGCGTTCGACACCGACAACGATTCCGAGTTCCTCAACAAGATTCCCTTCGCCGATATGGAAGCGATGATCGACCCGCCGACGGAGGACCTCACCGGCCGGCTGCTCGAACTGATGGGCACGTACGGCTTCGACCTCCGCTTCGACCGCGCTCGCCGTGCTCGTGAGTTCGTCCTGCGCAGGCAACGTGCGGACGGATCATGGTGGGGCCGGTGGGGCGCCAATTTCATCTACGGCACCTGGTCTGTGCTCTCCGGACTGCGCGCGATCGGCGACGATATAGACGCCGCGCATGTCCGCCGCGGCGTGGCGTGGCTGAAGGCGCATCAGAACCCGGACGGCGGTTGGGGCGAATCGCTGCCGACGTACGACGACGAGTGCACCGCCGGACGCGGCGAGTCGACACCGTCGCAAACTGCGTGGGCGGTATTGGGTCTGCTCGCGGGCGAGCCCGAGCTGAGCCCCGAGGTCAGCCGAGGGGTAGAGTATCTGGTTGATGCCCAGCGCAGCGACGGCTCCTGGGAGGAGTTGCACTTCACCGGCACCGGTTTCCCGCGCCATTTCTACCTGCGTTACGACATGTACCGGAACTACTTCCCGCTGATGGCGCTGGGGCGCTTCCGTTCGCGTGTGGCTGAAACGACGCATGGTAATGGCGTCACCAGCCCCGGGAACGGACCCTCGCCGGTCGCACTACAGTGATAGCGAGAACCGTTATGAGAGAAGAACAAACAGCCGTCGGCATTGATCAAGTCGGCCTCTACATGCCTCGTTACGTACTCTCCCTCGACGCCTTGGCTGCTGTACGCGGCGTCCCGGCAGAGAAGATCCACATCGGCTTGGGGGCGTACAAGATGGCAATTGCCGCACCGTGGGAAGATGCGGTCACGCTCGGCGCCAATGCCGCCGCCCGCCTCTTTGCCCAAGGCCAAGTGAGCCCGGACGAGATCGGGCTCTTGCTGGTGGCTACCGAAACGGCTGTCGACCACGCCAAGCCCGCAAGTATATTCCTGCACGAGATGCTCGGCATTCCCAGCAACTGCCGGACCTTTGAACTCAAGCACGCCTGCTACGGCGGGACGGCAGGCGTGATGATTGCCGCAGACTGGATCCGTTCGGGCGCCGCACGTGGGCGCAAAGCTTTGGTGGTCGCCACCGACATTGCGCGCTATCCCGTGGGCTCGAGCGCAGAGTTCACGCAAGGAGCGGGCGCCGTTGCGTTGGTGGTGAGCGCACAGCCGCGGCTGCTGGCGCTCGATCCGCTGTCCGGCGTGTTCGCCAGGAATGTCTACGACTTCTGGCGCCCGCTCGATCGGCGCGAGGCGCTGGTAGACGGCAAGTTCTCGGTCGAGTGCTATCTGGATGCACTGGACGGCGCCGTCGCGGACTACCGTGCCGCCCGGAACGGACGCGGCAGTGCCGACGGCGCATCAATCCACACGCGGTTGGCAGCGCTGCTCTACCACACCCCGTTTCCCAAAATGGCGTACAAGGCGCATCTGCGACTGTTGCAGGGTGAATGCCGGCGGACCGGGAACCGGCCAGCCGATCTCGCGGCCGAGGCAGAGCGATCTTACGCGGCGCAAGTCGAGCCCTGGTTGGAAGCGGCACGTGTGGTGGGCAACACCTACACCGCATCGCTGTACCTCTGCCTCGCGTGGCTCGCCGAACGCGCGGCGGTTCGATTTGAAGGCGAGCGCATCGGGCTGTTCTCTTATGGTTCCGGCTGCTGCGCGGAGTTCTTTACGGGACAGTTCGTTTCTGGCGCTCCCCGCGCCGCATCGTGCATCGGTATGGCCGATCTGCTTGCGGCGCGCCGCGAGCTGACCGTGGACGAGTACGAAGCATTTGCACACGGCGGCGCATGTGGTGGGACGCCACCGGGCGAAGACGCGGGCTTCTGCCACTTAGCGGCGGTGCGTGACGACAAGCGCATCTACGAACGAGGCGGCCTTTCCGTCTGACGGAGTTGTTGGTGCAAGAACGATATCAGGCGCAATCAATAGCCGACGCTTATCGCCACTGCTGGCAGATCGCGGTGTCTCATTACGAGAACTTCACGGTCGGCTCGTGGCTGCTACCCCGTCATCTGCGGCATCATATCGCCGCGATTTACGCCTTTGCGCGCACAGCGGACGACCTGGCCGACGAGGGCGACCTCGAACCAGCGGAACGCCTGAGCAGGCTCGAGGCGTGGGGAGGCGAACTCGAAGCATGCTACCGAGGCCAGGCCACGCATCCGATCTTCGTCGCGCTGCGACACACCGCGGAGCGATTTGATCTGCCGATCGACCCGTTCCGTAAGCTCCTGCGAGCCTTCCGCGCCGACGTCGAGTTCACGCCGTTCGACACCTTCGACGCCTTGCTCGACTACTGCCGGTGTTCGGCCGATCCTGTCGGACACTTGATTCTCGGCCTCTTCGGCTATCGCGACGCGGAGCGCCAGCAGCTCGCCGACCAGATTTGCACCGGTCTGCAACTTGCCAATTTCTGGCAAGACGTCGCCGTCGATGCGGCAAAGGGGAGACTGTATGTTCCCCGCGAAGATCTCGTGCGCTTCGGTTGTTCAACCACCGAGGTCGAGACCGGAACGCAGAACACGGCGCTGCGCGAACTGATGAAGTTCGAGGTCGAGCGCGCCAGCGCCATGCTCAGGAGCGGGCTCGCTCTGGCGGCGCTTGTCGATCCCCGGCTGGCGCGTGAAGTGTGCTTGTTCGCGTGGGGCGGCTTGGCGATTCTGCGGGAGATAGAGCTGGCTGACTACGACGTGTTCACGCGTCGGCCGACGTTGTCGAGGCGGGCTAAGCTCGGGCTGGTCCTTCAGGCATTGCTGACGCCCGCGCGCGCGCCCCACCACAAGCCGCCCCTAACATCAGCGGTACCGGTGGCGGCGCAGCCTGCCGAGCTAGTCACCAACGTCTCTTCACTGCGCGTGCTGCGCAACGCGTACGCGTACTGCCAGCAGGTGACGCGGTGCAGCTCGAGCAACTTCTATTACGCCTTCCGCCTGCTGGGTCCGGAGCGGCGCGAGGCGCTGTACGCCGTCTACGCCTTCTGCCGTTTCGTCGACGACATCGCTGATGACCAGGGCCGCCGTGATCCCGCGTCACTGCTGGCGGAATGGCGCGCCGAGCTGGCGCGGGTGTACGCCGGCACGCCCACGCATCCGATCGGGTTGGCGCTTGCTGATTCGGTCCAGCGCTTCGCGCTGCCGCAGTCGCTCTTCGTCGAGTTGATCGAGGGGGTGGAGATGGATCTCACCCGGCGGCGCTACGCTACCTTCGACGAGCTGTACGAGTACTGCTACCGCGTGGCGTCAACCGTTGGCCTGATGTGCATCGAGATCTTTGGCTATCAGCAGCCGAGCGCGCGCGACTATGCGGTCGACCTGGGGATCGCCTTCCAGCTCACCAATATTCTGCGCGATGTGCTGGAGGATTCCCGGCGCGGACGTATCTACCTGCCGCTCGAAGACGTGCGCCGTTTCGGCTGTACCGAAGCCGAACTGCTCGGCGGCCGCTACTCGCCCCGTATCGGGGCGTTGATGGCCTTCGAGTGCGGCCGCGCCCGCGCCTACTACCTGCGGGCGCGGGGCGTGCTTGCCACCGAGGACCGCGGTTCGCTGGCTGCCGCCGAAGCGATGCGGTCGATCTATGAGCGGCTGCTCGATCGCCTCGAGGCGCGGCACTTCAACGTCTTCGGCCCGAAGGTGACGCTCCCGCGCTATGAGAAGCTCACGCTCGCCCTGGCCGCGTGGGGACGCTGCCAATTGGCGGTGCGCACGTCATGAAGCGCGTTGCCGTCATCGGTGGAGGCTTTGCCGGATTGGCGGCTGGCGTCGAGCTGGCGGCCCGTGGCTGCGCGGTGACGCTCTTGGAAGCCCGTCCGCGCCTTGGTGGCCGAGCCTACTCCTTCCGGGACGACGAAAGCGGTGAGATCGTTGACAACGGACAGCACGCGCTCATGGGTTGCTACCGGCACACCCTCGCCTTTCTCGATCGCATCGGGGCGACGCCGAAGCTGGTGCGCCAGCGCAATTTGCACGTACAGATGATCCACCCGCAACGCGGCGCGGGTGCCATCGCCTGCGCGCTCCTGCCGAGCCCGTTGCATCTGCTCAGCGGCATTCTGCGTTACCCGCTGCTGACGCGAACGGAGCAGCTCCTCGCCCTGCGCGGCGGCATGCGGGTGATGGCCATGCAGCGGCGCCACGACCCGCGGCTGACGGAGTGGACCGTCGCCCATCTGCTCTCCGTGCTCGGCCAGTCGCCGAACGCCTGCGCCGCCTTTTGGTATCCGGTGGCGGTCGCCACCTTGAACGAGTCCCCGACACTGGCCGCGGCTGCGCCGTTCGCTGAGGTCCTGGCGCGGGCGTTCTTCCGGTCGCGCGCCGACTCCCAATTCGTGCTGCCGAAGGTCGGCTTGAGCGAACTGTACACCGATGATGCACGTGGCTACATCGAAGCGCGCGGCGGCCGTGTCGAGTTGAAGTCATCGGTGGCCGCGCTGGCGATGACGGACGACTGCGTGACCGGGCTGCGGCTGCGCGACGGGACAGAGATCGAGACCGACGCGTGCATCAGCACCATCCCGCCAAGGGCGCTGGCGGCGCTGCTGCCGGATGCAATCCGAGGCCGCGGCGAGCTGGCGGGACTCGACCAGTTCGAGACCTCGCCGATCGTGTCGGTCCACCTCTGGTTCGATCGTCGCATTGTGACAGACGCATTCGTGGGTTTGATCGGGACGACGACGCAATGGGTGTTCAACCGTAGCCAGCTCAGCGGTCAAGGCAACGGAACGACTCAGTGCCTGAGCGCCGTCATCAGCGCTGGCCGAGAGATAATTGATTGGCCGACGACCCGCATTGTCGCAACGGTGGTGGCGGATCTGCAGGCGCTGATTCCGGCCGCGCGCGCTGCCCGTCTGCAGCAATCGGTTGTGGTCAAGGAGAAGCAGGCGACCATCTCGCCGACCCCGGCGGCTGAACGACTGCGGCCCGCGGCCCCGACCCGTATCGACAACTTCTTCTTAGCGGGTGACTGGACGAGTACTGGTCTACCACCAACGATCGAGAGCGCCGTGTTCAGCGGCCACCGCGCAGCAGAGCTGGTCGCGGAACGCCTGGAAGCTTCTCACCGGACAGCGCCGGCGGCGCATGCGTTCGCCGGTGTGGAGGGCATGTAGTGCGATTCCCGTTACACATCACCACCGATATGGTCAGCTGGCAGCTCCGCAACTGGTGGCGTGGCAACCAGCGTTACCCGTACGTGCTCATGCTCGAGCCGCTACACACGTGCAATCTCGCCTGCCTCGGCTGCTCGCCGGAGCGGTACAACGGTGACCTGAAGGATCGGCTGGCGCTGAAGGACTGCTTTCAGGCGGTGGACGAAGCCGGTGCGCCTGTGGTCTCGATCTGCGGCGGTGAGCCGACGATCTATCCCGAGCTGGCGGAGTTGGTCGAAGGCATCATCGCGCGCCAACGCCACATCTACCTGTGTACCAACGGCTTGCTGCTCGATCGCTTCTACAAGAAGGGCCGGCCGCACAAGCGCCTGTCGATCAATGTCCACATCGACGGCATGCGTGGCACACACGATCTGGTCACCGATCGGGCCGGCGTATTCGATAAAGCGGTGGAGATGATCAAGGAGGGCAAGCGGCTCGGTTACCACCTGTGCACCAACACCACCGTCTACCGTGAAACCGATATAAACGAGATCGAGGAGATGTGCGCCTACCTGCAGAGCATCGGCGTGGATGGCATGCTGATCTCGCCCGGATACCATTACGAAAAGATCAGCGAGAATCACTTCCTCTTCAAGCAAGAGGTGTACGAGAAGTTCAAGCGCGTGTTGGAGCTGTCGAAGAGGTACCGGCTGTATTCGACGCCACTCTTCCTGCAGTTCGCCGCCGGGCAGCGCGAGTATCCCTGCACCCCGTGGGGCAACCCGACTCGCACGCCCCGGGGCTGGAAAGGCCCGTGCTACTTGATCGAAGGCGGTTACTACAAAAGCTGGCAGGAGTTCTGGAGCGGGGTCGACTGGGATTACTGGGAGACGCGCACCGATCCGAAATGTCAGAATTGCCTGATGCACTCCGGCTTCGAGGCATCCGTGGTTCGCAAGCTCGGCGAGAGTCCGCGCGACCTGTGGACGATGGCGAAGTGGAACTTCTTCTCTTGAGAGGTGTCCTCTCCCAGCCGTGCTTTCCGGACTCCAACCGCTCTTCCAGAATGAACTGCCACAACACGGTCCGGTATCACGTCATCAACATCTTAACAACTTAGCTACGTCCCCATCTAGCACGGCCAAGAAGATGACCGCTCCGGAACTGATGACGCTTGTCCGCGAAGCAGCAGCAGTCTTGGAAACACAGGGCGAGGAGGCCTACCCCGAGTTTCGAAAGAAAGGGTCCAAGTGGTTCCGGGACGATACCTATTTCTTTGTC
>DASVHW010000113.1 GCA_036382395.1 Candidatus Binatia bacterium
GTCGGCCCGTAGCTCTTCGGTGCTGATGGTTTCGGCGTGCTGCGTCGAAACCACGACCGCGTCCACCCGCACCGGGCGCATGTTCGCGTCGTATTCCACCGTCACCTGCGACTTGCCGTCCGGTCGCAAATACGGCAGCGAGCCGTTCTTGCGCACTTCGGTCAGCTTCATGCACAGCTTGTGCGCCAGCGAAATCGCCGCCGGCATCAGCTCGGGCGTCTCGTTGGTGGCGTACCCGAACATCATGCCCTGGTCGCCCGCGCCGCCCGTGTCCACGCCCATGGCGATGTCGCCGGACTGCTTGTTAATGCTGGAAATCACCGCGCACGTGTTCGCATCGAACCCGTACAGCGCGTTGTCGTAGCCGATCGAGGCCACCACTCCGCGGACCACTGACTGGAAGTCCACGTACGCCTTGGTCGTGATTTCGCCCGCGATTACCACCAATCCGGTGGCGGTCAGCGTCTCGCACGCGACCCGGCTGTAAGGGTCCTGCTCGAAACAGGCATCCAGAATCGCGTCCGATATCTGGTCTGCGATTTTGTCGGGATGACCTTCCGTCACCGACTCAGAAGTGAACAAAGAACGGTTCTTCGACAACTGCTCCTCCTCAAACGATTGCGTTGCGGTTCCTGCGGTGCTCCCGGTACACGCCTTTTTGCGGGGAAGGGAGGCTCAAACTGCCACTCTGCGGGAGGGGGTAACCTCTATTGAAAGTAACAGACTCCGCCCGACACCGCAACGCCATTGTAGTTTCCCGGACCTGACCATTAGAGCGCCAGACGGGCCGGAATCGCACTCCCGAATCATTGAATGGCAGTTTTCGCGGCTTGAGTGGCAGCCCGCATCCGGACCGCTATTCCCGAATGCCCTGCGGGGTCAGTATCACCGTTCTCTTCTGATTCTCCGCTCCCAGCGGCGGCAGCAGTTTATCGTTGTGGCTGACTTCGATTCCGCCGGCGTTCTCCGTCACTAATATGACTTGCTTCGCCGCGCGCACCACCCGTTCGCTATTCGCCGGAAGCATCCCGTTCGACACTACTTTCCCGTCCGCCTTGATCCAAACCCGCGCATCCTCTTTCGCCCGTATCTTCACCACGAATTCGTCCGCCGAAGCGCCGGATGTCGTTTGCGGATTCTCCGGCACCGTGCTGGCAGGGATCGCTTGCTTCTGCGCGGTGTCCACCGGCGCTTGCACGGGAGTCTGTTTCGCCGGCGTGGGCGTGGTGGTCGGCTGCTGTGCTACGGGTGCCGGTGATTGCTGTGATGGCGTGGCTACGGGTTGCGTCGGCGTCGCTTCACGCCTCAGTTTGGCCCCGCCGTACTGCGCGTAATACGACTTGGCGGCAAACCCGACCGCCACCACCAGCGCCACGATGATCAGCAGTCCCCACGGGATGCGTATCGGCTCGGGCTTTTCGGGTTCCGCTTCCTCGAACGTGGGCGGCGCGTGCTCCGGACGGCTCAACTTCCCCGCCGCCTGCGCCTCGTTGACCGCGATCACGTAGTCGGCGACCGACTGGTCCTCGTCGATGCCCAGGTATTTCGAATAGGCGCGGACGAACCCTTTATTGAAGATCCCGCCCGGAAGCTTGTCGAAGTCCTGTTGTTCCAGGGCGCGCAGCGACCGCGTGCCGATCTTGGTGGCCTCTGCGATTTCCTCCAGCGTGATGCCGCGCATCTCCCGCTCGCGCTGTAGCCGCTCTCCGAAAGTGCCCACCCACACGACCTCGCCCGACCGCCTGTAAGTAGCCAGTTGTTATGGAATCGAGCAATAGCATCTTAGGTTTAGCCCGATTCGCTGTCAAACTCGGGTGCCCCACCCTTCCGCCCGCTGACCGGGGTCCCCGGCGCGCGCCGCTTTTGCGCGTGCTGGGGTGGTTGGGCGGAGGGTGGGGACTTCCGATGCGCCTCGTACACCGTATGCCGTACCCGTACGCCGCCCCGACGCCTCTTTTTGCCCCGCAACTTGTGCTTCCACACTATAATCAGCCACACTTGAGTGGAACTCTCCCGATGAGCGACGCCGACGCCCCCGCCACCGACCGCATGCGGCACTCGCAGGAGTTAGCCATTTTCCACGACGTCGCCAAGGCGCTCACGTCGTCGCTCAACCTCGACTCCATCCTCCAGACGATCATGGCCAAGGTCGCCGAGTACTTCCGGCCCGACACCTGGTCCCTGTTGATGGTGGATGAGGCCGCCGACGAGCTCTATTTCGCCATCGCCGTGGGGGACGCCGCCGACGCCCTCAAGTCCGTCCGGCTCCATATTGGTGAGGGGATCGCCGGATGGGTGGCCAGGAACGGCGAGGCCCTGGTCGTCCCCGACGTTTACAACGACGCCCGTTTCGCCAAGCGCATCGATGAGATGACCAAGTGGCAGACCCGCTCCATCATCTGCATCCCGCTCAAGGCCAAGCAGCGCGTCTTGGGCGTGATCCAGCTCATCAACGTTCCCATGTCCAGCTTCACCGACAGCGAGATGTTCTTCCTGCGCGCCATTTGCGACTACGCCGCCATCGCCATCGATAACGCGCGCTCCGTCGAACGCATCCAGGAACTCACCATCACCGACGACTGCACCGGCCTTTACAATGCGCGCCATCTCTACAAGACGCTCGAGGCCGAGGTCTATCGCTCCGCCCGCTTCAGCTACGAATTCACCGTCCTGTTCGTCGACCTCGACCACTTTAAGCTGGTCAACGACACTCACGGACACCTGATCGGCAGCAAACTGCTCAACGAGATCGGCTACACCATCAAGAGCCACCTGCGCCTGATTGACTACGCCTTCCGTTACGGTGGCGATGAGTTCGTCGTCCTGCTGCCGCAGACCGGCAAGGATTCGGGCCTGGTCGTCGCCCGCCGCCTGCTCGACTCCTTCCGCAACAGCCGGTTCCTGAAAGACGAAGCGCTGAACCTGAACGTCCGCGCCTCCATCGGCCTCGCCGCCTATCCCGACGATGCCAAGAGCGCCCACGAGATCATCCGCCAGGCCGACGAGATGATGTACGAAGTCAAGAACTCCACCCGCGACAACATCGCCATCGCCCAACGCGGCCTTTTGCGCTAGCCCCTCCTGTCTGTCATCCCGAGCGTAGTCGAGGGACCCCTACTCCCACGCGACTCTTCACGTTCTGTCATCCCGAGCGCAGTCGAGCACCAGTCCGGGATGGCATTCTGGGTGAAGAGCACCAGCGCGCGCAGCGCGCAATAGAACGTAGCCCCCGGCGCAAGCCGGGGGTAAGCTGCCGCCGATGTGGGGGCCCGCGTAGCGGGCGTAAGACTTACAACACAGACACCGGAGGGACGACAAGATTGGCTTAGGCTTTCGATTCGTGGGTGCCCCGCACATCGCGCCGCCAACGCTCCGGACCGCACCCACTGTTGGTGCGCGATGTGTGGGCAAATCACAGGTCCACTGCGCGGGGTCGGGTGCCAAGGAAGCTACAGTCCGACTGTCGGGAGCGTGCCCACACATCGCGCCCAGGAGTCGTATGGAAGGACAACGCAGCACCGCGCGATGTGTGGGGCACCCGGCATCGCCGTGCCTCCGCTGTATTGATTCCCCTGACTATACCCACGTTACGTTCGTCATTGGCCGGGTTGGGTATCATTGTTGACAACGAATGCGCCGGCGCGCATCCTGCGGCTTACTCCCCAATATCTCAGATGAGCCTCAGAACCAAGTTCCTGCTTTCGCTCGTCATCGCCTCGGCCGGTATCACCATCGCCTCGCTCTG
>DASVHW010000114.1 GCA_036382395.1 Candidatus Binatia bacterium
CGATGTCGATCGACAGGACCTTCAATCGCGGCACCCAGCGCGCCGGCCGGAGGTTCGGATTGCGGTAGACGCGGCCCAGCCGCGGCCGGGTTTCGCCGGCACCGTCCAGTTCAAAGGCGCCGCGGATACCACGATCGATCAGATAGCGATACGCGAACCGTAGGTCGGCCTCGAGGCAGGCAATGCCCTGCTCTTCCAACTTGCGGCGGAGCGGCGGAACATCCGCAGGCACCGTCACGTACACCGTCGCCACGGGCTCCCCGCTCAAAGAACGGAACGCGCTATCTTCGACCCGCAGGCTGCTTGCCACCGTGTGCAGTCGTGCCACGTCCCGCTGGCGCACAAAGAAATGCGGGCGGGTGCGGTCATCAATGACCAGACATGGCTCCCCCGACTCGAGCACCCCGTAGAGGTGCACTTCGGGAAGGCCCCGCACCACCCGGTAGGTGGGCGTCAGGATGAAGCCACGCATCAACAGTATTATAGGGTGCAAGCGTGCAAGGGTGCCAGGGTTCAAGGGGATGAGGAAAACCTCGAACCCTAGAACCCTCGAACCCTAGATCCCTTGATCCCTGGAACCCTTTCCAGGTCAGATGAAATCCGCCAGCGGCGCGAGCCGTTCCACCCACTCGTCCGGCAGCAGGCTGATCGTGCCGCCGAACTGTTTGCAGTACATGACGATCTTGGCGGTTTCTTCCAGCATCATGGCACGTGTCACCGCCTTGCGGAGATCCGCTCCCACCGTCATCAAGCCATGATTCTGTAATATCGCGCCGCGACTTTTCTGCAGCGCTGCGGCGACCGCGTCTGCCAGCTCCTTGGAGCCCGGCATGAACCACGGCACGGTGACGGTATCGCGCAAAAACACGGCGTCGGTGTTGATGGGCGGAAAGGCCTGGTTGCAGATGCCGAAGGCGGTGGCGATGGGCGCATGCGTGTGCACGGCACCGGTGGTGCCGGGGCGGACTCTGTACGCCGCCGCATGCATTTGGTGCTCCACCGACGGCATCCGCGTCCCTTCGATCACCGTGCCGTCGGGCTGAATGTGCACCAGATCCGCTTCGACCAGCCCGCCCTTGTACATCTGGCTGGGCGTGATCCACAGCGTCTCGCCGTCGCTGCCCAAGGCGCTGATGTTGCCGCCGGTAGCGGTCAACAAGCCCATTGAAAACAGCTCGTTGGTGATCTGGATGATCTGCTCCTTCGCTTCCGCATCAGTCAGCATACAAGCCTCCCGCTCCGTGCACGGCACCATCCTCGGAGTCCCGCGTCAGGTCAAGCCGACGCGCGCTGCGCTCAGAAGCCGATGGCACAGCCGTCTTTACGGCGGTCGGACCCGCCCCAGAAGCTGCCGGTGGCTGGATCGATCATGATGCCCTGGCCGCCGCCGAAGCCGCCGCGGATCATCACCGCCTCTTCGCCCAGCACCACGTGCCCCAAGCCCGCGAGTTGTGAGCGCAGGTCGGGTGCGTACTCCGCTTCCAACGCCACGCGGTTGGTGTCGAGACAGTGGAAGCGCGGGAAATCGAGCCCCTCCTGCATGTTGAGACCGTAGTCGACCAGGTGGGAGACGACCTGAACATGCGCCTGCGCCTGCACGTCACCGCCCATCACACCGAACGACACGATCGGCTTGCCGTCGCGGAACAGCATCGCCGGGATGATGGTGTGAAACGGCCGCTTGCCCGGCGCCACGCAGTCGGGATGCGCCGGGTCCAGCACGAATCCGTAGCCGCGGTTCTGCAAGGCGATACCGGTGTCGCCGGCAACCATCCCGGAGCCGAACGGGAAGTACAGGCTGTTGATCAGCGAGACGACGTTGCCGGTGCGGTCGGCCACCGTCAGGTAAACCGTATCGGTACCGACCTTCACCGTGCCGGCCGCCGGCCCTTCGTGGGCCCGATCGAGGCGGATCAAGCCGGCACGGACATGAGCGTACTCCTTCGAAAGCAAGGCGGCGGTCGGAACCTCGGCATGCTCGGGGTCGGCGATGTACCGGTTGCGATCGGCCAACGCCAGCTTGACCGCCTCAATGCACAGGTGTACGGACTCGGAAGAACCCAGCGGATACGAAGCCAGGTCGAAGTTCTCCAAGATGTTCAGCCCGATCAACGCCGTCAGCCCTTGGCCGTTGGGTGGGATCTCGCAGAGACGGTAGCCACGGTAGTCGGTCCCGATCGGCTCCACCCAGCTCGACTCGTGCGTGGCAAAGTCTTCGAGACGGTGAACGCCGCCATGGGCTCGGGAAAAGGCCACGATCTCCTCCGCGATCACCCCGCGATAAAACGTATCCGCACCGCCAGCGGCGACTCGCTCCATGGTCAGCGCCAAGGCAGGGATGCGGAAGATCTCGCCGAGCCGCGGGGCACGGCCGTCGATCGTAAACGTCCGCAACGCGTCCGGATGCTGCAACACGCCGAACCGCGCAATCAGATCCCATTGATGCGCAATGATCTCACTGACCGGGAAGCCCTCGCGCGCATAGGCAATCGCCGGCTGCAACACGGCTCCTATGGACTGCGCGCCGAAGCGGCGGAGAGCCTCGCACCACGCGTGTACGGCTCCCGGCACGGTGACCGGGAGCATGCCGTGCACCGGCATTTCACTGAGGCCGCGCGCCTGGAGCACGCCGAGTGACAAGCCGGCCGGTGCCCGCCCGCTGCCGTTCAGCCCGTACAGCCTGCGCTCCTTGGCGTGCCAGATGAGCATGAAGCAGTCGCCACCGATGCCGGTGTTGAACGGCTCCACCACGCCGAGCACCGCCGCTGCACAGACGGCCGCATCGACCGCATTGCCTCCGCAGCGCAGCATGTCCAGAGCCGCGGCTGACGCCAGCGGCTGACTGGTGCACACCATGCCACCGCGCCCGAGCGCCATGGAGCGCTGGCTTCTGAATCCGGCCGGTGCGTTGCGGCGCGTGGCAAACATGCCGTCGGCCGTCAGGCTCCGCTCTTCTTGCGTGACCTCGAACGCTCGAGCTCCTCGCTGATTTCATACGTGAGTCCGAATGCCTTCAGATAGTCAAGCAAGGGGCCCGGCGCGAACGCGGCCGCGGGAGGCAACACTCCAGCACGGTCGAAGTCGTCGCGACACATCAGTTCGGCGCCGTACGCCGCGACCACCGCGGTCAAGCCATACGGATCACGGCCGTGCAGCAGCAGTCGCCGATGATCGGCGGTGCCACCGCGAACGCCACCGACATCGATGGCGACGCGAAACTCATCGCCGGCACGCGTGGCCTCGTCCGGCCCGCCCGTGCCCGCGCCAATGGCCAACTCTGCCAGACGCGAGAGCGGTGTCCGCAGCAGCGCCCGGAAAGCGGGAGCGGTGGCGGAAAGGACGCGTGCAGCGATCGGTGGCAGGCACATGAACACGCGAACTTCACGGACCTTCAGGTGGCGCGGGATGGTGATGATCTCAGCGCTCGGGAAGCTCACCGCGGCCACGCGGCCGGTGGGCGCGGGGAAATCCACGAAGCGCATCAGCTTGGCCGGCGTCTCTTCCACCCACTCGCCGCCGACATAGGCGTAGCCGCTGCTCTGCAGCATGCGGAGCACGGTGCGCTGCGTTCCCTGGCTCGGATGAAACACCGTCCTGTAGGTGACCTGCACCGTACCCACTTCGCTGAAGCCTTTTGCCGCCACCGCCGCCGCGCAATCCGACACCGCGATCTCGAACGCCTGGGCTGAGACGACGGCAACCCGCTGCTGCCGAGCCCATTGGTCGTAGTCCAGCATCGCCTTCATGAACGGCTGCTCGCCCGTGGTGTCCAGGTAATGCACTCCGTTGGCAATCGCAGCACGTACAACCGGCTCGCCGAAATCGATGAACGGCCCCACGGTATTGATGATGACGCGGCTGCGCTGTGCCAGGCGCTCGAGAGAGGCCGGGTCGTGGACGTCAGCCTGCGTGGTTTCGAGGTCACCCACATCGGCCGCCAAGCGCTGCAGCTTCTCTCGGTTGCGAGCAGCCGCAAGGACGGCCGCGCCGCGCCGTTTCAACTCGCGGACGATCAACCGACCCGTATAACCCGTCGCGCCCAGAACACTGATCGTCGTTTTCACCATTCCCAGGCGCATAGCGCCCGGCGCGGAAAGGTGTCAACACGTGGTGTCCCGAGACCGTCCGGAAGAACTGGCTTGATTTACATATTAGGGATCGATGTAATGTCCTGGATGCATGTCTTCCGCTGCTCGGCAGCAGCTCTCCTGTGCCTGACCCTAGCCACAGAAGCAGCAGCGCAAACATCGAAGCTCGGCCCCCGGATTGCCCGCCAAATCGAGACGGCAGGTGAGACGGAGGTGTTTGTCATCTTCGCCGCGCCGTCATCGCCCGAGCACGACCCGGCAGCGCGACGGCGCGCGGTCAGGCAGGCACGCGAGACCGTGCTGCCATCGTTGCGCGCCGAGGACGTTCGCGTGCACCACCAGTTCAACTTCGTGAGCGGTTTCACCGCCTCCGTCAACGCGCGCGGTCTGCGCCAACTGCTGAAACACCCGAGCGTGCTCCGTGTGGAACCCATGGAGCGCGGCTCCGCCGCCTTGGCGCAGAGCGTACCGCAAATCCGTGCCGACGCCGTGCACCGCCGTGACGATCTGGGACAAGGGGTGACGGTAGCGGTGCTGGACACCGGCGTCGACATCACGCATCCGGATCTTGAGGGGAGCGTGATTGCCGAAGAGTGCTTTTGCGCAGGCAACTGCTGCCCCAACGGCACGAATCGCCAGTCCGGCCCTGGCAGCGCCGCCACCAGTTATCCCCACGGCATCCACGTGACCGGGATCATCGTGTCGAAGGGCATCGTTGCGCCGACCGGCGT
>DASVHW010000115.1 GCA_036382395.1 Candidatus Binatia bacterium
GCGGTGATCGGCGCCTTACTGCTGAGCGCCATCAGCTTCGCGCTCAACCTCTTCGTCAACGATGCCGGCCACGTGCAATACCTTTACGTGGAACGGATCGATCACAGGTGAGCCACGGCGCAAGCCGGCCTGGATGCTTAGCACAGGTCGGCCAGCGCGCCCCGGATATCCGGATAGCGAAAGGTGAAGCCGAGCTGCGTGGCGGCGCGTGGCAGCGCCCGCTGGCTGGCGAGCAAGATCGCCGACATCTCCCCCAGGGTTAGGCGTAGGGCGAACGCGGGGACCGGCAGGATCACGGGCCGGTAGAGGACCTTGCCGAGGGCTGCCGTGAAGACCGCGTTGGTCACCGGCGCTGGCGCGACGCCGTTGATGGCTCCGGTGGCGTTCCCGTCACCAATCACGGAAACGAACAGACTGACGAGATCGTCCAGATGGATCCAACTCATCCATTGCCGCCCCGAGCCGAGACGGCCGCCGAGCCCGAGCCGGAACGGGAGCAGCATTTTTTGCAGCGCGCCGCCCTCCTTGCCAAGCACGACGCCGATACGCACCACGACGGTGCGCACGCCCAGCTTCTCGGCCGCGAAGGCCTCCTGCTCCCACGCCGTGCAGACCTCGGCAAGAAAGTCGTTCCCTGGCTGCGACTGCTCGTCCAGTTGCTCGTCGCCGCGGTCCCCGTAGTAGCCGATCGCCGAGGCCGAAATCAGGGCGCGTGGCCGTGCCTCGCTTGGCACGGTGGCGATAGCGCGGACGAGGGCGCGGGTGCCGCCGAGGCGCGAGTCGCGAATGGCCTGCTTGCGAGCGGGCGTCCACAGGTGGTCCGCCACGCCTTCGCCCGCCAGATGGACGACGGCGTCTGCCCCGCGGATCACCGCTGGGTCGGGACCCGCGGCGGGGTCCCACGGCTCGCAGGCGCACCGAGCCGGCAGCGCCGCGTGCGCCCGCTCCAGGTTACGAGTGAGCGCGACGATCTCATGCCCTTCGGCGATGAGCCGGCGGACAAGTGCCCGGCCGACAAACCCGGTTGCCCCCGTGATCACGACTTTCATCGGTTGCCCTGCCTTTCCGTTGCCCCTCCGGAGAGCGGAGACGCAGTTGCGAATGGGTCGCGATTCTTGTAGCCAAGATGAGTCTACCCGCACGATTTGTGTCGTAACATATGGCCGAACTCAATAAGACCTACGATCCCGCTGCCGTGGAAGACAAGTGGTACGGCTTCTGGGAACAACGAGGCTATTTCTGCGCCGACGAGACGCGGTCAGGACCTCGATTCTCCATCGTGATCCCACCGCCCAACGTCACCGGCGTGCTCACCATGGGGCACGTGCTCAACAATAGCCTGCAAGACGTCCTCGTGCGCTTCAAGCGTATGGACGGCCACGTGACCCTCTGGCTGCCCGGCACCGATCACGCCGGCATCGCCACACAGAACGTGGTCGAGAAGCAACTGGCGGCGGAGGGCCTCACGCGCCACGATCTCGGCCGCGAGCAGTTCGAGCAGCGCGTCTGGGCCTGGAAGGAACGCTACGGCAGCACCATTCTGCTGCAGCTGAAGAAACTCGGCTGCTCCTGCGACTGGCGGCGTGAACGCTTCACCATGGACCCTGGTCTGTCGCAGGCGGTGCGCGAGGTGTTCGTTCGCCTCTACGAGAAAGGCCTGATCTACCGCGGCCAGCGTATCATTCACTGGTGCCCGCGTTGCCAGACGGCGCTCTCCGATGAGGAAGCCATCACCACGGACGGCGGCGAGAGCGGCTCGCTCTGGTACATTCGCTATCCGGCGGAGGATGGTGGGCCGGGTGTGGTGGTAGCGACCACACGTCCGGAGACGATGCTCGGTGACACCGGCGTCGCCGTCAATCCGACGGATGCGCGCTATCGCGATTTGGTCGGCAAACGGGTGATCCTGCCGCTGATGGAACGACCCATTCCCGTGATCGCCGATACCCTCGTCGATCCGGCCTTTGGGACCGGAGCCGTCAAAGTCACACCGGCGCACGATGCCAACGACTTTGAGATGGGGCAGCGACACGGACTGCCTGCTGTGGTCATCATGGACACGGCCGGAACGGTCAACGAGAACGGCGGCGTCTACAAGAATCTCGATCGCTTCGCGGCACGCCAGCAGATCGTCGCCGATCTGGAGGCCCGCGACCTGTTGGTCAAGACCGAACCCTACCGCGTACCGGTGCGGCGCTGTGAGCGCTGCAGCACGTTGATCGAACCGTATCTGTCGCAGCAGTGGTTCGTGCGCATGGCGCCGCTGGCACAGCCCGCCCTTGCCGCCGTTCGCGACGGCAGCCTGCGGCTCTATCCGGAACGCTGGGTCGGCGTGTACGTGCACTGGATGGAGAACATCCGCGACTGGTGCATCAGTCGTCAGCTGTGGTGGGGGCATCGCATTCCGGTGTGGTACTGCGAGGCGTGCGGCAAGGAAACCGTGGCGCGCACCGATCCCACACAGTGCGCCGATTGCGGCAGCCCCAAGATCCGACAGGACGCCGACGTGCTCGACACCTGGTTCAGCTCTTGGCTGTGGCCCTTCTCGACCATGGGCTGGCCCGACGACTCGCCGACGCTGCGCCGCTTCTACCCCACGGACACCCTGATCACCGCCGCCGATATCATCTTCTTCTGGGTCGCGCGCATGGTGATGGCGGGCTACGAGTTCATGGGCGAGCGGCCGTTCAGCGAGGTGTGCTTCAACAGCATCGTGCGCGACCTGCAAGGCCGCAAGATGTCGAAGTCCCTCGGCAACTCGCCGGACCCGCTGGACGTGATTGCGAATTACGGCGCCGATGCGCTCCGCTTCACCATCGTCTCATTGGCGCCGCCGGGCGAAGACGTGCGCTACGCCGTCGAGAAGACCGATCTGGGCCGCCACTTCGCCAACAAGATCTGGAACGCGGCGCGCTTCGTGTTGATGAACGTGGACACCGATGTGGTGGCGCCGCTGGCGTCGCTCATACCAGACGCCCTCTCCCTGCCGGACCGCTGGATCCTCTCGCGCCTCCAGTCGGTCATCGCGGAAGTGCGAGCTGGTTTCGCGGCCTATCGCTTCAATGATGCGGCGCTGGCGCTGTACCAGTTCATCTGGCACGAGTACTGCGATTGGTACCTGGAGTTGAGCAAAGTTGCCTTGTCCGGGGATGACACCGCAGCCAAGCAGCGGGTGTGCGCCGTGCTCGTCCATGTCCTGGAGCACGCGCTGCGTCTGCTGCATCCGTTCATGCCCTTCGTCACGGAAGAGATCTGGCAGACGTTGCCGCTGGCCAAGACGACGGACAGCGTCATGGTGGCGCCCTATCCGCAGGCCGATGCCTCGCGGGGCGATGCGGCAGCGGAGGTCGCCGTCAACCAGCTCATCGAGGCGGTCCGCAGTGTCCGAAACATCCGCTCCGAACTGGGCATTCCCCCCAGTGCCTCGGTGGCCATTCGCGTCGCCGCCGACGGGCGCGGTGATCAGGTCATGGCGCTCGAGCCGTACATGAAGGTGCTGGCGCGCCTTCACACTGTCGAACTGCTCGGCGGCGGGCAACGCCCGGCCGGCGAACCGTCGGCGCTGGTCGAAGGACTGGGCGAAGTGTTCGTGACCTTGCGGGGCGTGGTCGATCCCCTCGAGGTGCGCAAACGTCTGGAACGCGATCTCGCCAAGATCGAGAAAGAGTTGGCCGGCGTGGAAGTCAAACTGAACCGCCCCGACTTCATCGACAAGGCGCCCGTGGAGATCGTGGAGAAGGAACGCCAGCGTGCCACCGGCCTGCGCCAGCGCCAGGGAACGCTGCAGCGGCACCTGGCCGCGTTGAGCGAGGAATCCTGAGGACCATGGATGTCTTCGATCTTGCCGCTGTAGATACGCTGGTGCGGACCGCGCTGGCGGAGGACGTTGGCGCGGGTGACCTCACCACACGGTTGACCGTCGCCAAGGAGACCCGGGCCCGCGCCGAAATTACGGCGAAGGAAACCGCCGTCGTTGCCGGCATTCCCTTGGTGCGCAAGGTGTGCGACGCCGCCGGGGGCGGCATCGACGTGCGTGAAGTCGTTGTGGACGGCACGCGCGTGACGGTTGGTGACGCACTCGCTGTTCTCAACGGACCGGCCCATAGGCTGCTGGCGACCGAACGCGTCATCCTGAATTTCCTGCAACACCTCTCCGGCATCGCGACATTGACCAACCGCTTTGTGGCCGCCCTCAGCGGCTGTGGCTGCCGCATCGTCGATACCCGCAAGACCATCCCGGGGCTGCGAACCTTGGAGAAGTATGCGGTGCGCGTCGGCGGCGGGTTCAACCATCGCCACCGCTTGGACGACGGCATTCTGATCAAGAACAACCACATCACGGCGGCCGGTGGGGTCAGCGCGGCGGTTGCGGCGGCGCACGTCGGCGCGCCGCACGGGTTGAAGGTCGAGGTGGAGTGCACGACGCTCGGCGAGGTCAATGAGGCGCTGACGGCCGGGGCCGAGATCATTCTGCTCGACAACATGGCGGTCGAGACGATCGTCGAAGCCGTGCGCCGCATTGCCGGCCGCGCGGTGGTGGAAGCCTCGGGCGGCATCGATCTGGACAATGTCCGCGCCGTCGCCGAGGCCGGGGTCGACATCATTTCCATCGGTGCCTTGACCCATTCGGCGCCCGCGATCGACATCCACATGACGCTGTTTCTGGAATGAGGGTGTAAACGATGTTCCCTCTTCTCCTGGCGCCTTTCCGTAGCGGCGCAGCATGCTGCGCCCCTGCAGCCGCAAAGGAGAGCGGAACGATGGCGGCATGACCCTTCCCTCCGTGCACCCCCCTCTGTCCATCGACGACCTCCGTGGCGCGCGCGCCGCGGCACGCATCGGATGCCATCTGCACTACTTCGAGAGCGTCGACTCCACCAACACCGTGGCGCACCAGCTGGCCCGCGGCGGCGCGGCCGACGGCACCGTCGTCCTCGCGGAAACGCAGACAAAGGGGCGGGGCCGGCTGGGACGGACGTGGGTGTCGCCGCCGTACCGCAACCTGTATCTCTCGGTCATTCTCCGCCCTGGCCTCCCGGTCTCCGACGCGCCGCCGATCGGCCTGGTGGCGGGACTGGCGGTTGCCGAAACCGTCCGCGAGTGGACGCCGCAGGTGGCGATCAAATGGCCGAACGATGTGCTGGTAGCCGGCCGAAAAGTCGCCGGGATTCTGTTGGAGATGGAAGCGGAGGATGGCCGCGTCCGTTTTGTTATCCTTGGTGTCGGCGTGAATCTGAACAGCGTGGCGGACGACTTCCCGCCCGATTTGCGAGACAAAGCGATCGGCTTGTGTACGGCGGTCGGGACACCAGTCGATCGCGGTGGGTTCGCTGCGCGCTTGCTGTCGCGACTGGAGGCACGCTACGAAGTTTTCTTGCGTGAAGGGTTTGCCGCCATCCAGCCATTGTGGGAAGGTCTCTCCTGTTTGACGGGACGCCACGTCCACATCGACGGGGGTGGGGAACGGCATGCAGGGGTCGTGACCGGCATCGGTGCCGACGCCACCTTGCGGCTGCGAGACACTGCCGGGCAGGAAATCCGAGTGGTCGCAGGCGATGTGACCGTGGTGGATGGTTATGCATAGAGGGGCAGCATGCAGCGTAGGGCGTAGAGGCGCAGTCTGCTGCGCCCCTACGATGGGCTGAGAGACATGTTTCTCGCGATCGACGTTGGAAACACGCAGACCGTACTTGGCGTCTACGAAGGCAAGGTGCTGCGCCACCACTGGCGTCTGCAGACCGAGAATGGCCGCACGGCCGATGAGTACGGCGTGCTGGTGCGGAGCCTCCTGGCGGGGGTCGGCAACCCGGGAATAGCCGGGATCGCCGTGGCCTGCGTGGTCCCGCCGATGAATCGTGTGATCGACGTCCTGTGTCAGCGGTACCTCGGTGCTTCACCGCTGTTCGTTGGACCCGGAGTGCGCACCGGCATGCCGATCCTGTACGACAAACCGCAGGAGGTCGGTGCCGACCGCATCGTCAACGCCATTGCCGCCTACGAACGCACCGGCGACACCACCATTGTCGTCGACTTTGGGACGGCGACGACGTTTGACTACGTCTCCGACAAGGGCGAGTACGTCGGCGGCATCATCGCGCCGGGACTCGGCATCTCGAGCGACGCGCTCTTTGCGCGTGCCGCCAAGCTGTACCGCGTCGAATTGGCCAAACCCAAACAGGTCGTCGGACGGAACACGACCCAGGCCATTCAGTCGGGCCTCATCTACGGCTACGTGGCGCTGGTCGACGGTCTGGTCGTGCGTATTCAGAAGGAGAACAAGGTGAAGGCGCGGGTCATTGCCACCGGCGGGTTTGCCCCGTTGCTCGCGCCCGAGTCGGAAACGATAGAAGAGGTGGATGAGTTCCTGACCTTGGACGGACTGCGCTTGATTTATGAACGGAATTCTCAGGACTGAACCGGAGGCATTATGGCTGATGATGTGAACTTGGTCCGTAGCATCGGTGTGGTCGGCCAGGGAGGCGTGGGGAAGACCTTCCTGGCGGACGCATTGCTCTTTGCGGCCGGCGCCGTGACGCGCGTGGGCCGCTCCGAGGACGGCAGCTCGAACTTCGACTTCGAGCCGGAGGAAATCCGGCGGAAGATCACGCTGAGCACGGCGTTCTATAGCCTGGCGTGGAAGAAACACGACTTCACCATCGCCGACATGCCCGGCTACGCCAATTTTCTCCTCGATACGTTGAACTGCATGCGCGCCTGCACCGGCCTCGTCTTTGTGCTGTCACCGGCCGCCGATGAACTGCGCGTCGAGGCGGAGAAAGTGTGGGCGCGAGCGGGCGAGCTGCACCTGCCGGTGGTCGCCTTCGTCAGTCGCATGGACCGTGAGCGAGCCGACTTCCAGGCTGGCGTGAACGACCTGAAGAAGGTCCTCGGCGCCAATCCGGTTGCCATCCAGTTGCCGATCGGTGCGGCAGAGAATTTCCGCGGGGTGGTCGACCTCATCAACATGCGGGCCTTGATGATACAGGCCGACGGCTCCCTCAAAGAGGAGGCGATTCCAGCCGACGTCAAAGCGGACGCGGAGAGGGCTCGCGAACGGATGGTGGAAACGACGGCAGAAGCGAACGATGCGTTGACGGAGAAGTACCTCGAGAACGGCACGCTCAGCAACGAAGACGTGGTGCAGGCGCTGCGCGAGGGCACGATAGCGCGCCGTTTTGTCCCGGTGCTGTGTGGCTCGGCGGCGAAATCGGCCAGCCTTCAGCCGCTGCTCGATGCCGCCGTCGACTACCTGGCATCGGCAGCTGACCTCGGCACATTGACCGGGGTAGATCCAAAGATCAAAGAACCGATCGAGCGGCGTCCAGAGGCGACCGAGGCCTTTTCCGCGTTTGTCTTCAAGACCATCGCCGATCCATTCGCGGGTAAGCTGTCCATCTTCCGTGTGCTGTCCGGCAAGGTTGCGGCCGACTCCACCGTGCTGAACGTCAACAAGGGCAACCGAGAGCGTTTGGGGCACATCTTCAAACTCGCGGGCAAGAAGCAGGTGCCGGTGTCGCATGCCATCCCCGGCGAGATTGTTGCCGTCGCCAAGCTCAAGGACACCGCCAGCGGCGATACCCTGGCCGATGAGAAAGCCCCGATCCTCTATCCGGGGTTGGTCCTCTCCCCACCGGCAATCTCGTTCGCGGTCGAGCCGAAGAGCAAGGGTGACGAGGAAAAGGCGACGCAGGCGCTGGCGCGCATGATGGAGGAAGACCCGTCACTGGAAATGCACCGCGATCCGCAAACCCGTGAGCTGATCCTTTCCGGCGTCGACCAACTCCACATCGAAGTGGTGATCGAGCGCCTGAAGCGGAAGTACAACGCCGAGGTCGAGCTCAAGGCGCCCAAGGTGCCGCACAAGGAAACCATCAAGGGGCGCGCCAAATCACAGGGCAAGCTGAAGAAGCAGTCTGGCGGCCGCGGCCAATATGGCGATGCCTGGCTCGAGGTGGAACCCTTGCCGCGCGGTACCGGCTTCGAGTTCGTCGACAAGATCGTCGGGGGCGTCGTGCCCAGACAGTACATCCCCGCGGTCGAGAAGGGCGTGCGCGAAGCGCTCGGCGAGGGCATCCTCGCTGGCTACCCGATCGTCGACGTGCGCGTGACCCTGTACGACGGCTCCTATCACGAGGTCGACTCGTCGGAAATGGCGTTCAAGATCGCCGCTTCCATGGGGTTCAGGGCGGCAATGAGCCAGGCCAAACCCATCTTGCTCGAACCCATCATGTCGATGGAAGTCGTCGTGCCCGATGACGCCATGGGCGACGTCATCGGCGACCTGAACAGCCGGCGCGGCAAGGTGCTCGGGGTGGATTCGAAGCCCGGCGGGCAAGTGATCCGCGCGCAAGTGCCGATGTCCGAGGTGCTCAAGTACTCGCCCGACCTCCGCTCCATGACCAGCGGCCGGGGCTCCTTCACCGTCGCATTTTCGCACTATGAGGAGCTCCCAGCGCACTTGGCGGAGCGCGCCATCAAGGAGGCTGAAGCCGCGAAGGCCGCGAAGGCATGACGCCAGAGGAACCCGAGATCCAAGCCATTGCCGAGAGCGTCGAGCGCGGCGACGACCCGTACATCGTGCCCGAGGAAATGCTGGTTGAACCGGAACCCGAGAAGCCGGTCAACAAGAGCCTCTATACGCAGATCGTCCACATGTCGGTGGGGGAGCGCGTCAAGTTGGCGCTCAAGGGTAACCGCGACGCCCGCCTCATTCTGATCCGCGACCCCAACCGCCTCATTCAGCGTTTCGTCCTGAAGAACCCGCGCATCACGGACGACGAGATCCTCGCGATCGCCCGCAACCGCAACCTCGATGCCGACCTGCTGCGACAAATCGCGGAACACAAGTCCTGGCTACGCAATTATCAGGTGAAGCTGGCGCTGGTGACCAATCCCAAGACCCCGTTGGTCAACGCCGTGCACTTCGTCAACGTATTGATGGAGCGCGACATCCGGCTGCTCGCCAAGAGCAAGAACGTGTCGGCCACCATCGCCAGTCAAGCGCGGCGGCTGTTGATGCAGAGAGACAAGGTGTGAGAGCTATTCGTCCCTCAGCAGATTCAGCGCCGCGCCGGCCTTGAACCAGGCGATCTGTTCGGCGCTGAAGCTGTGGCGGCAGCGGATGGTCTCGTCTTTGCCGTCGGCGTGATGGAGGAGGACCGTGAGCGGCTTGCCCGGGGCAAGGTCCTTCAGGCCGACGACGCTGATCCGGTCGGTTTCCTGCACCTTGTCGTAGTCTGCCGGGTTGTCGAAGGTGAGCGGCAGCATCCCTTGTTTTTTCAGATTGGTTTCATGGATGCGCGCGAAACTGCTCGCGATCACGGCTTTACCCCCGAGAAAACGCGGCTCCATGGCCGCATGCTCGCGACTCGAACCCTCGCCGTAATTCTCGTCGCCGACCACAACCCAGCTGAGCCCCTCGGACTTGTAGTGCCGCGCGATCTTCGGATAGGGCACGCCGGTCTCGCCGGTGAGCGCATCGCGCCCTTTTCCGGCCTCCCCGGTAAACGCATTGATGGCGCCGGTGAACATGTTGTCGCTGATTCTGTCGAGGTGACCGCGGTAGCGTAACCACGGCCCGGCCGGCGAGATGTGATCCGTCGTGCACTTCCCCTTTGCTTTGAGCAGGAGCGGCAGGCGTTCATAGTCTTTGCCGTCCCAGGCGGCAAACGGCTTCAGGAGCTGTAAGCGTTCACTGTCGGGTTTGACCTTCACCTCGATGGCGCTGCCATCAGCCGGCGGCTCGACGAAGCCGGCGTGACCTGGCGCAAAGCCCTTTGCCGGCAGCTCGGGGGCCTGCGGCGGCGCGAACTTGACGCGTTGGCCGTTGGCCCCGGTCAAGGTATCGGTCAAGGGGTTGAAGTCGAGGCGACCGGCCACACTCAAGGCGGTGACGATTTCCGGGCTGGCGATGAACGCCAGAGTTTCCGGGTTGGAGTCGTTACGGGCCGGGAAGTTGCGGTTGAAGGACGTGATGATGCTGTTCCGTTCGCCCTTCTTGATGTCGTCGCGCTGCCACTGCCCAATGCATGGGCCGCACGCGTTAGCGAGCACGGTGCCGCCGATCTGTTCGAGAATATGCATTTGCCCGTCCCGCTCGACGGTGTTGTGAATCTGATCCGAGCCCGGTGAGATCATGAACGCCACGCGCGCCTTGATACCGTGATCGAGCGCCTGCTTGGCGACGTGCGCCGCGCGGCCGATGTCCTCGTACGAGGAATTGGTGCAGCTGCCGATCAGCGCGACGCGGATGTCGAGCGGGTAGCCGTTTTTCCTGGCGTCGTCCGCGAGCTGCGAGATCGGCCGGGCGAGATCGGGCGTGTGCGGTCCGACGACGTGCGGCTCCAGCTTCGACAGGTCGATTTCGATGACCTCGTCATAGAACTTGGCGGGATCCTTCTCGACCGCGGCATCGGCGCCGAGTTCCCGCGCGTACTTTTCCGCCAATGCCGCCTGCTCCGCGCGGTTGGTGGCGCGCAGATAGGTTGCCATGCGTTCATCGAAGGGGAACACCGAGGTCGTCGCACCGAGTTCCGCTCCCATGTTGGTGATCGTGGCTTTCCCGGTGCAGCTGATCGAGCCGGTGCCGGAGCCGAAGTACTCGATGATCTTTCCGGTGCCGCCCTTCACCGTCAGGATGCCCGCCAGCTTCAAGATGACATCTTTGGGCGAGGTCCATCCGGAGAGACTACCGGTGAGACGTACGCCGATGAACTTGGGCATGCGTACGTTCCATGGCAGTCCCGCCATCACATCCGCGGCGTCGGCGCCGCCGACACCGATCGCCAGCATCCCGAGACCGCCGGCGTTGGGGGTGTGGGAATCCGTGCCGATCATCAGGCCGCCAGGAAAGGCGTAATTCTCCAAGATGACTTGGTGGATGATTCCCGATCCGGGGTTCCAGAAGCCGATGCCATACTTCTGCGCCGCCGACTTCAGGAACTGGTAGACCTCATTGTTCTCGGTGAGGGCGACTTGCATGTCCGATCCGGCGCCGGTGCGGGCACGGATGAGGTGGTCGCAATGCACCGTGCTCGGTACCGCGACCCGCCTGCGCCCGGCTTGCATGAATTGCAGCAGCGCCATCTGCGCCGTCGCGTCTTGCATGGCGACCCGGTCCGGCCGTAGATCGATCCACCCTTTGCCCCGCTCGATGTCGGCGGACTCGGGATGGTCGAGATGTGCGAACAGGATCTTCTCCGCCAGGGTGAGATCCCGCCCCAGGCGCTGGCGCATCGCCGCGGCTCTTTCTGCAAGCAACGCATAGAGTTCTTGGACAGTAGGGGTCATCGCATCCACTCCTTCGCAAACGGGGCTAGGGGCTGGTTGGAGACGTCAACCATTGCGCCTATTGTCCAGTCCGGCACGCTGTGTTCTGACGGCCTCTGGTGTTATGCGAGCCCGGTCACCGCAGCGACGCCAGACGGGCCAGCAGCACGTGACGGAGGTAAATGAGAGTTTGGCTGACAGCCGCGCCGAGTGAATCGATGCCGCTGTCGAACAGCGACGCTGTTCGGTTGGGAACGAAGGCTTGATGGGCCTCATCCGCCAGCGAGTATAGCACGGCCAGCCCCAGGGCTTGCAGCATCCACGACACACGCCAGCCTGGCGAGCGCCCACGGCGCAGCGCCCAGTATGCCAGGTTGCCGAGGATGAAGAATTCGGCAAAATGGGCGCTCTTACGGATCACCGTGTGCCAGAAGACGAACTCGGCAGCGGTGATGTGCGGAAACAAGTAACGCAGCAGGGGATCGATATAGCGGCTCGTGTTTTCCGCTGAGAACGGCTCAGTAGAGAGGAGCGAAATGAGGACCATCCAGACGAGGACCAGCCCCCAGTATGGTATGAGGCGAAGGACGAGAGGCTTGGGCAAGACCTCCCTTTTCTGATACTCCATGAATATTGCCTTCTAGTGTACTGATGCGCGACCGGTCCGGCAACTCCTCGGCGACAGTCTCGTAGGGCGTGTGTGGCCATGCAATTTCGTGCGGTACTGGGTCTGATCCTGCTCGCCATCGTTGGGGTGTCGGGATTCTGGCTGTGGAATCGTTTGGTCCGCAGTGTATTGGTGCCGTTGCCAGTGACTGCCACGGCAACGATGGCTCCGGAGATGCGCGTCACCGCCGGCATCACGGCCGCTGGGACGCCGCCGCCGCGGTCGCCTGCGGGGTATCGTCTTGCCGGCGTGGCCCTCGGCGAACCGGAATCGTTCGCTGTCGTCGAGGCGCCGAACGGAGCGACAGGGCTGTACCACCTGAACGATGAGGTTACCGGCCTCGGCCAGTTGATCCGCATTGAGGCGGAACGGGTCGTCGTACGTGGCGAGACTGGACAATTCGAACTCTGGCTGAGCCCGGCTGCCACGGCAACGCCAACGGTGCCGCGTCCGGCGAAGCCGCCCACCCCTACGGCGCGGTCCCAACTCCGGCCGCAGGCCGGTGGCACAGCTCCCGCACCAAGGTCTTGAGACGCTCCGGATCGACCGGTTTCTTGAACAGGACACCTTCAAGGCCCTCAAGTCGGCTACGCTTGATGACATGATCACGGTCGTAATAGTAGCCGGTCATGAGCAGCACCGGTGTCGTCCCGCGCCGTTTCACTTCCATGAATAAATCGTAACCATCCAAGTCCGGCATCACCACGTCGCTGACGACGAGGTCAACCGGGACGCGATCAAGGACCTTCACTGCTTGCAGGCCACCGCCGGCCATAATGACCTCGCAGCCCTCATCCGCCAGCAGGTCACGAATCGAGCGGCACACACCCAGGTCGTCATCAACCACCAGGACGCGCAAGCCCGTGAGCATGGGTTCCCCATGCCGGCTGGGACGCGGCCCCAGGTCGGTCATCTGGGTGCCAGCATGGTACTCGCGCGTACCATAATCCGCGCCCTTCGCCATCTCGACGAGGCGGTTGATGATGCGCTGAATCTTGTTGACCTCGCGGCGCACCGCTTCGATCCGCTCTTCCTCCACTATGGCGCGCTCGTCGGTGGCCGCGTCCTGCACGAAGTGATCCAGAAGCTCTGTTTGGTTGAGGATCACCTCCAGCGGGTTGTTGATCTCGTGACACACCGCCACCGCCACCTCTCCCAGTGTGGCCAGCCGATCTCGGCGCCGGATCTCGTGGATGTCCTTGGCGAATCCAATGGAGCCAATTTCCAAACCGGCGTCGTCGTAGAGAATCGACCCGGAAATGGCGACGGGCAGGCGTTGCCCCCAGCGATCGGCGAAGACGGTTTCAAAGTTCTTGACCTTGCCGGGACCACCCCAGTCGTCGCTGCGCATGGCTTCCATGACCCGTCGGGCTTCCTCGAGCGAGGGGTACACTCTCGACACATTCTCGCCCAAGATCTCCGCTGCCGAGTAGCCAAGGTTCTTCTCGGCGCCGTCGTTGTAAAAGACGATCGTCCCGGCCCGGTCGACGGCCACGACGATGTCAGGCGAACTTTCGATCAGTTGTTCGAGGTAATGCGTAGGAAACGGGAAGCTCGGACCAGAGTATGGCGACATGGGACGCGATCCTAGGTAGATCTTATCACGGCGCTTCGCCGCAAGCTCAGATGCCCGTGATTTTGATTCCCGCCCCTTTGACCTTGTGGCGCATGTTGATGCCGATGAGAACCGACGTCAACCCCTCGACGACGACGGCGTTTTGCAGCGGACCGGCATCGATGCCGCGCATACCCGCAGCCTCGGCCAAGGCAATGGCCTCGAGTTTGGCCGCTTTGTCGTCGCCGCAAACGAGCACGTCGCAATCGATGTGGCTTTCATCCTCGGCCAGATGAACCGTGCCCACATTCTGGAAGGCTGATACAACCCGCACCCCTTCACCGAGCAGGGCCTGCGCCTCTTGACCAGCAGAGCCACCGGGGGGGATGTTGACCTGACTGACCTTGGGCGGCTTGAGAGGGACAGTCACGTCAACCAGAATCTTACCTTGCAGCAAGTCACGCAGACCCATCAGGGTCGCCTCGTGGGCGCTGTAGGGGACGGTCAACACGCACAGGTCGGCCGCCTTGACGGCATCTTCGTTCGTCATGCCGGTGATCACGTCTCGGCCGAGTTTCTCGTTCAACTCCTGGGCGACCCGCTCCCCCTTTTCCAGCTGCCGAGAGCCAACAATGACCTTATACTTTCCGGAGTTCGCCCAGCGCAGGGCCAGTCCCGGGCCTTCGTTACCCGTGCCACCAAGCACTGCGACCGTCTTGCTCATCATCCGCGTGCGCCCTTCTTCATGATGGATACATGTTTCCTGACGACGCTTAGCCCTGCCTGAACGGAGAGTCAACGGCGATCAGGCTGATCGGAAAGCGCAGCGGCGCGCTACCCAAAGCCGGTGCGGTTGTCTTGGTGCCTGACTCTGGTTACAAGGAACCGTCAGAACCGCAGCTTATCTCAAACGAACTTTCCGGAGCGCGAAAATGATCGAGAATTACCAGAAGCACGTAGTCGAGCGGGGTGCCCAGGGCGTTCCGCCGCTTCCTCTTAACCCAGAGCAGACTGAACAACTGTGTGAGTTGCTCAAGTCACCCCCTGCGGGCCAGGAGCAGTTCGTTCTCGATCTGTTCGAGAACCGTGTGCCTCCCGGAGTTGATCCCGCTGCCAGGGTCAAAGCCGGCCTCCTCGGGCAGATTCTAAAGGGGACGGCTCGGAGCCCGCTGATTTCGAAGGTCGGCGCGGTCGAGATCCTGGGCGCCATGCTCGGTGGTTACAACGTCGAGCCTCTGATCGCAGCCCTTCAGGATGCCGACGTCGCGGAGGCCGCGCGCCAGGCGCTCTCCCACATCGTCCTGGTCTACGACGCCTTCAATGACGTCGAGAAGCTCGCCAAGACCAACGGGGCGGCAAAGAAGGTGCTCGCAGCATGGGCAGCGGCCGAGTGGTTCACCTCGCGGCCGGAGCTACCCGTCGAAATCACAGTGAAGGTTTTCAAAGTGGAGGGCGAGATCAACACCGACGATTTTTCACCCGCCAGCGATGCCTCGACGCGTCCCGACATTCCATTGCACGCGCTGGCGATGGGCCGAACGCGTTTCCCCGGCGGCATCGACACCATCGCCGAGTGGCGCCGGGCGGGGGCGCGCGTGGCCTTCGTGGGTGATGTGGTCGGCACCGGCTCGTCGCGCAAGTCGGCCTGCAACAGCGTCCTCTGGCACATCGGCGAAGACATTCCGGCGGTGCCCAACAAGCGCCGCGGCGGTGTGATCATCGGCGGGGTCATCGCGCCCATCTTCTTCAACACCACGGAGGACTCCGGCGGGCTTCCCCTCATCGCCGACGTGACCGGCCTCGGCATGGGTGACGAGATCACGATCAACACGCGGAAGGGTACGATCACGTCGGCGTCTGGGCAGGTGGTTTCGCGCTTCAAGATGAGCCCGAACACGCTCCCCGACGAGTTCCGCGCCGGAGGGCGCATTCCGCTGATCATCGGTCACGCGCTCACCGCTCGGGCGCGTGCGGCGCTCGGGTTGGGCGACACCGATGTCTTCCGCAACACCGAGAACCCCAAGCCCAAGCCCGGCCAAGGCTACACCCAGGCGCAGAAGATCGTGGGCAAGGCGGTCGGTCTCCCGGGCGTGCTGCCCGGAACCGCGTGCGAGCCCATGATGACCACGGTGCTGTCGCAGGATACGACGGGTCCGATGACGGCCGACGAACTCAAGGAACTCGCCTGCCTCCGGTTCCAGAGCCCGCTGTTCTTGCAGTCGTTCTGCCACACGGCGGCCTACCCCAAGCCGGCGGATGTGAAAATGCATCAGACGTTGCCGCCCTTTATCGTGGAACGCAAAGGCGTGCCGCTGCGGCCGGGCGATGGCGTCTGCCACAGCTGGGTGAACCGGCTGCTGGTGCCCGACACCGTGGGAACCGGTGGCGACTCGCACACCCGGTTCCCGATCGGCATCTCCTTCCCGGCGGGCTCCGGCCTGGTCGCCTTTGCCGGCGCGCTCGGCTTCATGCCGCTCGACATGCCCGAGTCGGTCCTGGTGCGCTTTTCCGGTGAGTTTCGCTCCGGCATCACCCTGCGCGACGCGGTCAACGCGATCCCGCTGTGGGCGATCAAGAAGGGCTTGCTGACGGTACCGAAGAAGAACAAGAAGAACGTCTTCAACGGCCGCATCGTCGAGATGGAGGGACTGCCGAACCTGACGGTGGAGCAGGGGTTCGAGCTCACCGACGCGGCCGCCGAGCGCTCGGCCGCCGCCGGCTGCATCCAGCTCTCCGAGGCGTCGGTCAAAACCTTCCTGCGTTCTAGCGTGGCTCTCATCCGGCGCATGATCGAGGACGGCTATCAGGACGCCGAGACCCTGAAGAAGCGGGCCCAGGCAATCGAGGCATGGCTGGCGCATCCCCAGCTGCTCAAGGCCGACGCCAAGGCGGAGTACGCGGCGGTGATCGGGATCGATCTCAGCGAGATCACCGAGCCGATCTTGGCCTGCCCCAACGATCCTGATGACGTCAAGGTGCTCTCCGAGGTGGCGGGGACGGCGATTCACGACGTGTTTATCGGCTCGTGCATGACCAACATCGGTCACTTCCGCGCCGCCGGCAAGATCTGGGCGGGCCGCAAACACAACCCCGCGACGCGCACGTACGTCTGTCCGCCAACGCGGATGGATCAGGCCAAACTCAAGAGCGAGGCCTACTTCGCGTCGTTCAACTCGATCGGGGCTCGCATCGAAATCCCCGGATGCTCCCTCTGCATGGGCAACCAGCTGCGCGTACCTGCTGGGATGACCGTCTTCTCCACGTCCACGCGCAACTTTGACAACCGCATGGGTGATGGGGCGAAGGTTTTCCTCGGCTCGGCGGAGCTGGGTGCGGTCACCGCGCTGATGGGCAAGCTGCCGACAGCGCAGGAGTACCTCGCCGAGTTCGAGGCCCGGGTCGCTCCGCACAAGCAAGAGGTGTACGAATACTTGCAGTTCGACGAAATGGATCGCTTCGACGCCATCTACAACCGGCGCGATCTCTGAACGGCGGGACTGGATCGCCGACCGTCAAGGGGATCGATCATCGGCGTCGCTGCGGCACGCGGCGTTGGTCGTGACAAATAGGCGCGCGACGGTCTTCACCAAGGTGTTGCGGTCGATCGGTTTGGAGAGAAACGCGTCGGCGCCGAGACGCTGGGCGAAGCGTTTCACCTCAGCCTCGGAACGTCCGGAGACCACGACGACCCGAGCCGGCCGCCGGGACGCTGGCAGAGTGGGGACCCAGCGGCCAGCCAAATGCCGCAACAGCTCCCATCCGTTCATCCCGGGCATCTGCAGATCGGTCACGACGAGATCAATGCGTTTCTCGGACAAGAGCGAGAGGGCCTTCACGCCGTCGTCCGCCACGTGTGCGGTCCATCCCTCTTGCCGGAACCACAAAGCAACCCGCTCGGCGGAGTCTACATCTCCATCAACAATGAGGGCTCGCCGGCCGACACCTCGCGGCGCGGCCCGCGGCCCGAGGCTTTTTGCTGGAGCACGAGGAGGTCTCTCCATGGGGGGACGCTCACCGCTTTTCTTATGCGCCCACCACGATGGCGCGTCAACACAGTCAACGGCGTTTCCCAGAGACGTCGACCGCGTATTCAGCCGCAAGCTGCGAGGGCAGCAACATTCTCGCCGTCTGCTTAAATTCCTGAAAAGAAAAGTGGAGCCGAATGGAGTCGAACCCTCGACCTCTAGAGTGCGATTCGCGGCAGGGGTGTCACGGGTGCCAACCACAGCCAAAACATACCGATGGATTCACTGGTTCTTGAACATCTGCGTGGGCACCCCAACATCCTCCAGCTCGTCGAAGGCGAGCAGTCTTTGAAAATTCCCGTGACCGGTCCCAACAACCTAAGCTGGCAGATATCAATGGCCTATTTTTCCACGGAATTAGCCGCTGGAAACCTGCGCCACTATATCTACTCCTTGCCCAATCCGCTTGATTCTCTTCTTCTCTTCCGCGAGGCGTGCAAGGGTGTCCAGCGTATTCATGCCCAGCGGGTAGTGCATCGAGACATCAAGCCGGACAACTGCCTTCTATTTCCGGGGCGCATCTTGAAGCTATCCGACTTCGGAACTGCGAAAAATTGCAGCGAGCCTCCACTCCTTCGTGGGTAAGCAGGTCAATGAGGTCGTTGTTCCGTTACGGAGCCGCCGGGTTTTCGACCTGGCGGCTCTCTTCGTCTCTAGTCGCGGCAGAATTGACTTCGGCGGTACCGAGAATCGGTGAGAAATCGGCCGGAGCACATGATTGAGAATCAAATGCGCCGGTCTAATCGATTGATAATGTGCAGTTAGTTGCGGCCTGTCCGTGTTTTGTCCGTGTCCATGCGTCCGGTGCTCAGAGAATCCGAGGGTATCGGGGTGCGGGCACCGGCGGTGAACGGGGGGCATGCTGCCGTTTTGGGGCTCTGCGCCGTACGCCCGCTGTGTCGCGCGAGTTTTTGAAAACCGACATCATTCCTTGCCGACTCCGTAACTATACGTAGATTGATTCGCGCCAGTTAATTGCCCCAACGGTGACAAACATCATAGATCGCTCACTCTCGTCATGCTGACATACGACCCGAAGTAGGCTATTGGCGTCCCAAGGTAGGTTGGTGTGCCGCCCGTCTGGAGATATCGGTGTAGCCAGATTTTACCGCCCTGACGCACGAATTGGCGGGTGCTGGAGAATGCGACCTTTGTGACGATTCTGACGATCCCGCGATGGATCTCTGATCGTCAAATTCAAGTTCCACAAGACTCGGCGATCGAACATGATTGGAGGAGTCTGATGCGGTTGCGTCTGGCGGTAGTAATGGTGGCTTTATTCCTTCTGGCGCAGGCGTTGCCAGCAGGAGCCTACTGCGGCAACGGCATCCTGGATTCGGATGAAGAGTGCGATACCGGTGGCTACTGCATCGGTGGTTCCAATGCTGGCGAGCACTGCACGTCCGAAGCGTTCTGCGGCCTCAGCGAGCTTGGCGTCTGCATCGGCGGCCTGAAACGGGAGGTTGCGTGTGCCACCGATGCGGCTTGCGGCGCTGGCGGGAAGTGCGTCCGTTGCGTTCCCGCCGGTAACAGTCCCATCGGTACTACGGGTCAGACTTGCGCCGCGAACTGCACGATTGAAACCAAGATCCACACCACTTTGGACCCGGCTAGCAGCGCCGTGTTGTACAGCATAGTGCTCGGCGGGTCCCTGCCTTTGAGTCTGTCGGGCACCCAGGATGTCCTTGTCGGCAAG
>DASVHW010000116.1 GCA_036382395.1 Candidatus Binatia bacterium
TTCCTGCAGCCGCAGTGGCAGGCGAACGATCCGACGAATGCCACCCTCGTCCAGCTCGGCAACAGTGACACGAACCCAAGTGGCTTCGCGATCACCAAAGACGGTCAGTCGCTCCACTTCACATTCGCCGATAACAGCGGAGCGGCGCCGTTGGACGCCAGCATCGCCATCGACGGCTGGAAGCCAGGCGAGCAGCACCTAGTGACGGCGTCGTGGGGGCAGAGCCAAGACGGCGGGCACAGCGTCGCGTCCTTTTACGTCGACGGCCAACTTGTCGGCCAGCAACAGTACAACGGTCAGTTTCAGATCGGGCAGGGCGTGCCGCTCAACATCGGCTCTGGCTACGGGAACCCCGCCCAAACCGTCCCGGGCGTGCTCAACAATTTCAAGGTCTACAACCAAGCGCCTCCACCGTAGCAACTCGGCCAGGCAGCAACGACAGGGAGTCTGACGAAGTGACGCCTGTCAGACAGGTCGCCTATCCGCAGCTTTGCCCACCGGCGCGGGCCGGTGAGCGGGGTGCTCGGCAATGCGGTACGCATCGCACAACTCGCAGTTCGCAACTCGTCGAGGGAGCGCGGATCTCTCAGCATCAAGTGCAAACCGCAACTCAACCTTCGCTAGGCGGGCACCATGAATCAGCAGACAACAATGACTAGTGTGTCACCGGCGAGCAACGCTTCGCGAGCGAGCCTGAATGGCCCACGACTGACAGGCCTGACTCGGTTCATGCTTCTTGCCGCGGCCCTCGTAATGCCCTTGGGGCAGCGCGCGTTCGGTGTGGTAAATACCTTCAATAGTAGCGGCACCTTTACGGTCCCAATCGGGACGAGCTCGATCCAAGTCGAGGCCTGGGGTGGTGGTGGCGGCGGCGGCAACCCTGGTGCTGGTGATGCTGGTGGTGGTGGTGGTGGTGGTTCGTACTGCACGAGAACGTTCAGTGTCACTGCGGGCCAGGCGTATGTGGTCACGATTGGAGCGGGCGGTGGGCGTGGTGGGGTTGGTGGAACGTCGACGGTCACACTTGTATCAACGTTCGTGAGCGCCACCGGTGGGGGTGGCGGCGTCGACGGCGGCGCGGTGGGCGGCACCACAACATCCTGCACTACCAACAGTGGTACGGGCTTCGCCGGCGGCCATGGCGGCGCGCGTCAGGATAAGGACCACGCTGGTGGAGGGGGTGGAGGCTCCGCCACCTCATCGGCGACTGGTGGGAACGGTAGCGCCGGCGCTAGCGGTGTGGGCGGCGCTGGAGGCACAGGACAGGGCAGTGGCGGCGCCGGCGGGAATACCGGCGCAGCGGGTGCTGCGGGAAACGCACCCGGTGGTGCTGGCGGCGGCGCAGGCCATGGATCCACAGCCGGTTCCGGCGCCGGCGGGCGCGTGGTCATTACCTACTCGGTCTGTGGTAACGGATCTGTGGAGAGCGGCGAGCAGTGCGACGATGGTGCCAATAACGGCACCATCAATTCCTGCTGCACGACCTCCTGCACGTTCCAGTCGGCTGTTACGGCCTGCGCGAGTGACGGCAACCAATGCCACAACGCGTTGTGCGCTAGTACGAGCGATACCTGTACGCATCCGAATTTGCCCAACAACACTAGCTGTAACGACGGCACGGCCTGCACGACCAACGACGTGTGTCAGGCCGGCACGTGCGCCGGCACCGCCCTGGTGTGTACGGCCTCAGACCAGTGCCACGTCGCCGGCACGTGCGACACCGGCACCGGCCAGTGCTCGAACCCGGCGAAGCCCGACAACACGGCGTGTAACGACGGCACCGCCTGCACGACCAACGACGTGTGCACCACCGGCACGTGCGCCGGCACGCCATTGGTATGTACGGCCTCGGATCAGTGTCACGTCGCCGGCACGTGCGACACCGGCACCGGCCAGTGCTCGAACCCGCCGGCGGCCGACAACACGCCGTGTAACGACGGCAATGCCTGCACCACGGGCGATGCGTGTCAGGCGGGCGCCTGCGTCTCCGGCACTGTGGATCCGTTGTGCATCGGCTGCACGACCAACGCCGACTGCACGGCGCTCGACCAGTGTCACCTCGCCGGCACGTGTCAGGCGGACGGCACCTGCTCGAACCCGCCGGCGGCCGACAACACGCCGTGCAGCGACGGCACCGCCTGCACGACCAACGACGTGTGCACCGCCGGCACGTGCGCCGGCACGCCATTGGTATGTACGGCCTCGGATCAGTGTCACGTCGCCGGCACCTGCGACACCGGCACCGGCCAGTGCTCGAACCCGCCGGCACCCAACGGCACGCTGTGCCAAGCACCGAGGATCATCGGTGGTGCCACCGGCGGCTCGACCGTGATCACGGTAAGCGGCGTGGGCGGACCCGGCTGCGTGCCGGGGCCCATCCAGGTGTTCGACTGTGGGCCGGACCGTCTCTGCCACGATTTTCCTGATGACTTCCCGTTGCCGGTCCTCTCGGCCATAAAGCTACCGAACGGAGACTTCGTCGTCACCCTGGCGCAACCGTTAGTGCCGGGCCAGCAGATCTACGTTACCGACGGCTGCACATACCCGCTACTCAGCGTTCCCGCGCTTGTCCGGGGGCTGGCGTCTGTCCCAACGCTGTCCGGGTCGATGCTGGTAGCGCTCGAGGCACTGCTTGCCCTCGTCGGCTTGCTCGGCCTCAGCCGCATCGGACCGTTCGCTCGCCGCGGCTGACGGACGTGCGATAACGAGCATGCCGGGATCACTCACGCAGGTCGACGAAGACCTGAAGGCCGAGTTGCCGTTGAAGCGAATCTGGACGGTGCCGGCGCAGGAAGAAGAGTAACACTGACCCCCAGTCACGGCGTCGCGGGGCTCCACCCCCGCCAGCGCGCATGAAGCCGCGCCCTGGCTCGGCGCCGTGACTGCTAACCCGCCGCCGCTTCGCCACGGCTGGCTTCACGCTGCACATCAGGCCCTTGATCCATAGGAAGTTCAAAAACTCGTTTCCGAGCGCCCGCATTGCAGCGTATCGTCGACCAAGGCGACAGACAGCTGGGAGGTGGAGGCGGAACGCAGTGCCGGATGCCGGCGGGGACGATTCCTTCGTGCACGCGCCCCGTGGTTGGGGGGCGTCAAATCTCTGGACGTTGCGAGAGCGAAGACTGCGTAGTCGTAATCGATCAGGGCCGAGGCGAAGAGGACGAATTCGAAATCGAGCTGATCGACCTCGTCGCTCGCCGTTCTCTGTCCGTCGCCACCGGGCTTTTCGCGCTGTTCCCGCAGCCGCTGGGCGGTTTCGAGGTACTGGCCGCGGAACCCCTTGAGCTGCTCCTTCGGAAGCACCTGCTCGATGGTCTGCTTTTCCTGCTCGGTAAGGTCGGTGTACTGGTCGAGCTGGGTCTGGAGCCGCTGCACTTCCTTGAACCGCTTGATGAACGCGGCGCGCGCGTCATCGCCCTTGAGGTTGGGCACGGCCTCGGGCTTGGCTTCGAGGCCCTGCGACTTCATGAAGTCGTTCAGCATGCGGACTTCCGCCTTGAGCTTCTCGATGACCTTGGGGGCTATGTCGACGAGCCAGATTTCGCGCGCCGCGTCGGTCTTGGCGCCGGAGAATAGAGCGATCGCCTCATCGACGGCGGCCTGCTGGTTTCGGAAGTCGAGGATGTTCCCATAAGGCTTGGTGGCATTGAGCACGCGGTTGGTGCGACTGAACGCCTGAATCAGGCCGTGGTGCTTGAGGTTCTTATCGACGTAGAGCGTGTTGAGGTACTTGGAGTCGAACCCGGTCAGGAGCATGTCGACGACGATGGTGAGATCGATCTTCTCGCGGCCCTTCTTCGGCAGATCGGCGTTGGGGAACTGCTGGTCCTTAATGCGTTTCTGCACGTCCTGGTAGTAGAGGTCGAACTCGTTGATCGAGTGGTTGGCGCCGAAGCGTTCGTTGAAGTCGGCGATGATCGCCTTCAGGGCCTTCTTCTTCTTCTCGGGCTCGGTCTTGTTGTCCTCGCGCTCCTGCGGCAGGTCTTCCTGTAACTGGCGAACGTCGGCGCTCACGTCGCCGGGCGGGGAGAACACTGCGGCGACGTTGAGGGGGACGAACTCCGGATCGGCCGCCTGCCGTTCCGCCTGGGGGCCTCCTTGAACAGCTCGTAGTACTCGATGGCGTCGTTAATGGACGCGGTGGCGAGGATCGCATTGAAGCGTCGATCGCCCGTAGCGACGTCGTGCTTCTCGAGAATCGCATCGACGACAGCGCGCTTGGCGAGGGTCTGATCAGGCTTGGGGGCGTTGTCACCGTCGGGCTTGAAGTAGTCAACGTGGAAGCGAAGAACGTTCTGGTCGTCGATGGCGTGGGTGATTGTGTAAGCGTGCAGCTCGCGCTGGAAGACGTCCTTGGTGGTCCACCACCTGCCCTCCTCCCCCTGGGCCTGCTTCCTTATGGCGTTGTCCTCGAAGATGGGCGTGCCGGTGAAGCCGAAGAGCTGAGCTTTTGGGAAGAACTCCTTTATGGCCTCGTGGTTGTCGCCGAACTGCGAGCGGTGGCACTCATCGAAAATGAAGACCATCCGCTTGTCGCGCAGCGGTTCGAGCATGTCCTTGTAAGTGGACTGTCCGCTCTTCTCGCGCTGCTTGTTACGCTTGCTGGTCTCGTCGAGCGCCAGCCCGAGCTTCTGGATGGTGCAGACGATGACCTTGTCGGCGTAGTCGTCCGAAAGCAGCCGGCGGACGAGCGCACCTGTATTCGTGTTCTCCTCAACGCAACCTTCCTGGAAGCGGTTAAACTCCTCGCGTGTCTGGCGATCGAGGTCCTTTCTGTCGACCACGAAGAGGCACTTCTCGATGGCCGGGTTGTCCTTCAGGAGCGTGGAGGCTTTGAAGCTGGTGAGCGTCTTGCCGCTGCCGGTGGTGTGCCAGACGTAGCCGTTGCCGTTGTTTTGGTCGATGCAGTCGACGATGTGTTTGACGGCGTAGATCTGGTACGGCCGCATCATCAGCAGCTTCTGCTCGCTGGCGACCAGGACCATGTAGCGGCTGATCATCTGCCCGAGCGTGCACTTGGCAAGGACCTTCTCGGCGAACTCGTCGAGGTGCGTGATCTTGGAATTGTCCTCGGCGGCGTGCTGGTAGATCGGCAGGAATCGCTCCTCGGCATTGAAGGCGAAGTGGCGGGCGTTGTTGTTGGCGAAGTAGTACGTGCTGTTGCGATTGCTGACGACGAAAAGCTGGACGAAGCACAGCAGCGTACGGGTGTAGCCGTTGCCGGGGTCGTTCTTATACTCGGCGATCTGCTCCATCGCCCGGCGGGGGTTGATGCCGAGGGTCTTGAGTTCGATCTGCACGGCGGGCACGCCGTTGATCAGCAGAAGAACGTCGTAGCGGTGGTGGCTGTAGTCGGTGTTCACACGGAGCTGGCTGACGACCTCGAAGCTGTTCTTGCACCAGTCCTTGATGTTGACGAGCGTGTAGTTCAGCGGGGTGCCGTCGTCGCGGGTGAAGCTGTTCATGCCGCGGAGCGTGCGGGCGGCGGTGAAGACGTCGGCGGTGATGATCTCGTCGAAAAGACGCTGGAACTCGCCGTCGGTTAGCTCGACGCGGTTAAGTGCCTGGAACTTCTCGCGGAAGTTGCGCTCAAGCGCGGCCCGGTCTCGGATGTCGGCGCGGTGGGTGTATTTGAGACTGCGCAGCTTTTCGACGAAGTCCGCTTCGATGCCCTGCTCCCTGACTACGGGAGGCCGGGGATCTGAGTCTTGCTGATAGGGAATCTTGGGGGACATGGATAATGCGGTCGTCTGTCAGGAGCTGGGCAGTGCCACGTTCGCGGGCGAGCGTCTACGCAGCAAGCCGTTGCTGCACTTGATGGCGAGGGTTGAAGAGTCGGCGACGCAGGAATTTCGCGAGGATGGTGTCTGCGGGGCCAGCGGCGAGAAATTCGGGGAGGCTGGAGCGCAGTGCGTGGGCGACGACGAGTTCGGAGGGCGGCAGTTCGGTGCGCATGGTACGTAGCCAGCTGTGGAAGAGGGTCCAGACGGTGGAGCGGGCGGTGATCGCGAGGTACTGGAGGAGCCCCTGCGCGATGCAACCGAGCTGAACGTAGTTGTGGTAGGCGGCGAGCTTGCGGCGGACCATCTGACGATAGCGATCGGATTTGTGGTGCATGTACTGGTTGCCGCTGACGCGTCGGATCGGAGTCATGACCATCATCCAGAAATGATAGGCGTAGGTGCCGACGACGTGCAGGGCGTGGCGGAATCCGACTTCGATTTTGAAGCGGTAGCCGTAGAGGATGATGATATCAAGCGGATCCATGGTGATGTCGCTGGCCATGAGAATCATCGAGCCGCGGTGCGGGTGGCGCACCAGGACGAAGCGGACGAGCCGGCCAACGGGTCGCCAGAGCAGGTTGATGCAGCGAAAGTCGAGGAGGACGTTCTTGTCATCGTAGAGCGGACTGGGAGTAGACGTGAAGGTTGCGGTAGCCGCGAACAGATCGCGCAGACGGATGCGTTTCCCGTAGAGGCGCGGACGTCCTCGGCGGGGGTGTTTCGGTTTGGGGGCGAGTTCGTAGGCGACGGCGTTTGTGCGAGCGCGTGTAACCAGGTGGTGTCCGGCGGCGAGCAACGGAAGGATGACCTTGCCGGTGGCGTAGTAGGCGTCCGCGACCAGGACCACGGGCGATTCCAGCACCGCGGCCAGCGAGAGGAAGAGTGTGACGACGCGGTCGAGCTGTGTACGTGTGTTGCGGTTGGACCAGACAATGCCTTCGCAGATCCGAGCCGCGAGCGGAACGGCGGCGACAACGCCTTGAGCGGTCTGCGTGAGCAGGGAGATGCACTGGAAGCTGTGGCCGAAGATGAACTCCGGCTTGGAGTTGTTTGCTGACTCCTGATGCAGCTTCTTGACCGCTGGCATCTTGCGTCCCTCCTTGGGGGCCTTGAGGCCGTCGGCGATCCAGACGCGATAGGCCCCGACGGTACAGGCTGGGAAGGAATCGGCGCACCAACGGGTCCAGATCTCGGTGAGCGTGTCGAGCTTTATGGCGGGGCTGTGAAAGAGGTGCAATAGCCGCTTGTAGAGAACGGGCTCGAGTCCGAGCACGCGCACGAAGCTGGTGACGCCCGCCAGCTCGGTGCGGAGGCACAGGCCCATCAGGCAGAGCACCATCCAGTAGAATGTCCGTTGTCGGCTGCAGGCCGGGCGCAGCTGCGCCACGGCCTCGAACCACATCTTCCACAGCATCCTCCGCACCTCCGCATAGCCATATCACTATCATGATACGGCTCTTTCATGCTACTCCTAAAAGGCATGGATCAACGAATACGAGCCCTCAGAGCTCAGATCGCAGCGATCAAACGTGAGCTGGTTCAGCTCGAAGAGCTACGCCCGGGAAGCCTCTCGCGTCAGTACAACGTCTGCGGATCACCCGGTTGCCGCTGCAAGGCAAAGCCCCCGCAGAAGCA
>DASVHW010000117.1 GCA_036382395.1 Candidatus Binatia bacterium
CCGTACGGCGGGTCCATGTAGATCATCTGCACCTGCCCGCCGAGGCTCTCGTAGTGCAGCAGCGAGTTCATCACCACCAGCGAGTCGCCGAGGATGAGGCGGTTCACCCAGTTGTCCGGGTACTCGTAAGCGCGCAAAACCTGATCGTGGATCGGCCGCTGCGGATCGCCGAACAGCTCGAACATCGAGAGCTGCTTGTCGCGCTTGTGGCCCTTGAGCGTTTCGAGAATCGCCGTGGTCGACAACCGCTCGTGCACGAACAGCGGCAGTGTAGGCACGTCGAACGACAGCCGCTCCGCCTTGCCGGCCCAGTTCAGGAACGGCTTGCTCAGCGCACGCAATTGCTCGGCCGCCGACTTCGCGTCTTCAAGCGACGGTGCGTCGAGGATCTGGCGAATCAGCGCCTCGCCTTGCTCGCGCGCCGGGTTCTGCCCATCCCAATCGAGCACTGGCGACAGCGATGAATCGTAGCGATAGCGCTGCGGCGGCTTCTTCTTGCGAAACTGCGCCTGCGTACCGACATCCGGCCGAAGCAAGCTCGTCGCTTCGGGGTGCTTGTAGGTCTCAGTTCGCGGCGCTGCCGACACAGAGCGTTGGCGGCGAGGGCGCGGAGCGCTGATGCGTTTTCGAGCAGTCATACGATTGCTGCCAAGTCATAGAGCATCAGGCGCCTACACGCTACCCAATTGGGTGCTGGCGCAGGCTTCTACTGCCTCAAGGGTTAAATGGCAAACGATACGGCCGCTAAGCAGATACGAACGATCGGGGCGACTGGCCTCACTTCAGCGTTTTACTGGAAAAACCGCGGTCGTTGTACAGCAGCAAAGACCGCTTGCCGCCCACGACTGTCTCCAACGCCACCTCGCGCTGCCACAGGCGGTAGACGTACGAGAGCGTCTTCTCGGCATACTCCAGCTGCAGATCGCGCCCGTCGTAATCGTGCACCAGGTAGAGCACGCGGTTGTGACCGAAGTCCGCGTCTTCGACCTTGAGGACCGGGATCGTACCCATGCCGATGTTCTTCAGTAACGTCTCTTTCACCTCGCGCCAGCCTTCTTTGTCAGCCACCCGGGCGATGACCAGGTCGTCACCCTTGGTCTCGTACTCGAAGAGGTGCAGGTCGCGAATGAGATTCTCGGTGAGATGCCGGCGGAGAAACGAGACATCACGGTCGGTCTCGCGGACTTCGAACAGCTTCTGCGTGCCCGTGGGGTGCGCCGGCCCGAGCTCCTTGGCCTCCTCCGGGGTGGGTTCATCGTACCGGCGGCGGATGTCTTCCCACACCCGCAGGCCGAGATGGTACGGATTGAGACCGTGGGCAAACGGCCGCACCACTTGGTTGTGGCGCACGAGGAATTCCAGGTGCAGTTCTTGCGGCAGGATGAGGCTGTCGAGGATGCGCTTGTGCCAGTACGTGGCCCATCCTTCGTTCATGATCTTGGTTTCGATCTGCGGGATGAAGTACTGCGCTCCCTCGTGCACGATCGTCAGCAGATCCTTCTCCCACTCCGCCAAGTACGGGTTGTGGTCACGGATGAACAGCAGAAGATCCTCATCCGGCACCAATGGCACCTTGCGAAGGTCCGGCTGCGTGTACGGTTGGCGGCGATGAATGCTCTGGAACGGGTCCTCCGGTGGCCGCGCTGCGTCCAACAGGTCCTGGCGCTCTTCTTCGGGGGTGCGTTTGCGCACCGCGAGGTTGCGCCGGCACTGCAGCGAGACGGCGTGGGCCGCGTCGAGGATGTGCTCCACTTTCTCGATGCCGATGCTGGGATCCTCGACGTAGCTGCGGACACGGTTGCGGTGCGCCTTGAAGGTGCTGATCGTGAATTCGGGGCGGGTCGTTCTGAAGGTGAAGTTGTTCTTGAAGAAGTCGTTGTGTCCGTAGACGTGCGCGATGGTGAGGATCTGCAGCAACAACGAGTTGTCGCGCATCAGATACGCCAGCGCCGGATTCGAGTTGATGACCATCTCGTACGGCAGGCCGGAGACGCCATAGTCGTACAGCGTCTTCAGCTTTTCGTAGGCCTTGCCGTAGGACCAGTGCGGGTAGTGTGACGGCATGCCCGAATACGCCATGTATCCGAGCATCTGATTGTGGTTGCACAGCTCGAACTCCTGCGGATGGCAGTCGAGCCCAAGCTCCCGAAGCTTGTCGCGGATCTTGGCGTCCCACTCTTCGAGGACCCTGATGTCGTACGCCGTCGCCATGCAACCGCCTCACTGTTCCGTGCCGCGGTCCTTGGCCAGGAAGGCTTTGAAGCTCGGCCAGATGTCCTCTTTGCGCTCGATGAGCACGGTCTGGAAGTTGTCCGCTTCCAGGCGGCGGAAGACGTTCAGCATGGAGCTTTCGTAGTAACGGGAGCCGAGCGGTTTGATTTCGCCGTAGCCGAACAGGTTGCAGACGTCGGCCAGCTCCTTGGCGGAACGCAGGGCCGCGGGGTTGTCGGAATCGAAGTTGTCGCCGTCCGAGCAATGAAACGCGTAGAGGTTCCACAACGAAGGGTGGTAGCGCGAGGCGATGATATCGAGCGCCTTCTGATAACCCGAGGAAATGAAGGTGCCGCCGGATTCTCCCTTGCGGAAAAATTCGTCTTCACCGACCTCGCTGGCCTCGGTGTGATGCGCGATGAACACGATTTCGACGTTGCGGTATTTGGTGACGATGAACTGGAAGAGGAGGAAGAAGAAGCTCCGCGCCAGGTATTTCTTCATCGTGTCCATGGAACCGGAGGTGTCCATGATGCACAGCACCACCGCGTTCGACTCCTTCTTCGTGTCGATGATCAGGTGGCGATAGGTGAGGTCATCCTCGTGGAACGGAAAGCGTTCGTGGTCGTCGGGGAAATGATGGTTGGTGTGGCGCGTGGCCAGCCGCCGCTTCACCTTGGCTCTGACGGTACGGCGCTTGTCCAGACGCACCCGCACGCCCACTTGGCGATAGCCTTTGCGACGACTCATGCGCTGGGCCGCGATCTCGCGCAGCTTCTTGCGTTCGAGATCCGGCAGCTCGAGATCCTCGAACATGATCTCGATCAGTTCCTCCAGGGTGACGTCGGTTTCATAGTAATCGACGCCCGGCTTGTCTCCGGCGCGATCCTCGCCGACCGGGCCTTGGCCCGCCGCTTTGCCGATCACCTGGCCGGGCTGTGAATCACCGTCGCCCTCGGCCACGCCGGGGGCGTTTTCCCCATAGACGAAGCGGTACTCCTTGATGCCGCGGATCGGCACCTTGATGATGTGCTCGCGATCTTTGCCGATGATCGACTCTTCGGCGATGATGTCCGCGATGTTCTCGCGAATCGACTGGCGCACCTTCTGACGGTGGCGCAGGCGGTCGCCAGACGAGCGATCGCTGCGTTCCGCGTCAGCCGG
>DASVHW010000118.1 GCA_036382395.1 Candidatus Binatia bacterium
AGCTCCGCGTCCTTCAGCTCGGTCAGCAGCAGCTCGGCGCCGCCTTCCAGCAAGTCCTGCGAGAGCTGTCGCTTCGATTCGATGAGCTGGTCGATCTTCTCTTCGACGGTTCCCCGGCAAACGAACTTGTGTACGAGCACGTTCTTGGTCTGCCCGATGCGGAACGCCCGGTCGGTTGCCTGGTTTTCCACCGCGGGGTTCCACCAGCGGTCGAAGTGGACAACATGGGAGGCGGCGGTGAGGTTGAGCCCGGCACCACCCGCCTTGAGCGAGAGCACGAAGAACGGCACGGCTTCGTCCTCCTGAAATCGGCGCACCAGATCCTTGCGCTTCTTCACCTCGGTCTCGCCATGGAGAACGAGACCGGGACGCCCGAACACCGATCCGAGGAAAGCGGCAAGAGGAGCGGTCACCTCTCGGAATTGCGTGAAGACGAGCACCTTCTCCTGCTTGGCCGCGATGACCTCGGCAATGTCGCGCAGGCGCGCCCACTTGCCGCTGTCTTCCTCCATCCAGGCTCCGTCGCCGAGCCACTGCGACGGATGGTTGCAGATCTGTTTGAACCGCATCAGAAACGACAGCACGACCCCCTTGCGCCGGATGCCCTCGGCGTCGTCGAGTAGTTCGGACAGCTCCTTCACGGCCTGCTGGTAGAGGGCGGCCTGCTTGCGGCTGAGCGGGCAGAAGGCTTTGACCTCGGTCTTGTCGGGCAGGTCGGCGATGACGGTTTTGTCGGTTTTCAGGCGCCGCAGGATGTAGGGACGCACGACCTCACGCAGCGGGGCGTACGGGTTGTGGGGCCTGTCCGCGAGTCGTTTGACGAGGGTGGTGAACTCCTTCGCTGACCCGAGCAAGCCGGGGTTGATGAAGTCGAAGATGGACCAGAGATCTCCGAGCCGGTTCTCGATCGGCGTGCCGGTGAGCGCAAACCGCGCCCGCGCCTCGAGTTTCTTGGCGGCCCGTGTCTGCTTGGCCTCCGGGTTCTTGATGGCCTGCGCCTCGTCGAGGACGACCAGGTGCCACGAGGTGTCTGGCAGCCACGGCATGCGGAGCAGCGAGCCGTAGCTGGTGATGACCAGATCCACATCCGCGAGGCGCTGCGGCTCGAGCGCCTTGAGCTCGGCGGCCGGGAGCGCCGATGGATGAGCGACGAGCGCCCTCAAGCTTGGCGCGAACCGCTCGATCTCCGAGGCCCAATTCGCCAGGAGCGAGGCAGGTGCAACGAGCAGGCTCGGTCGTCTCTTGACCTTGGCCTCGTGCTTGAGAACCAGCAGCAACGACAGCACCTGGATGGTCTTTCCCAAACCCATGTCGTCGGCGAGGCACGCCCCGAGACCGAGATTGGAAAGCAGGTAGAGCCAGCGCACACCCACCTGCTGGTAGGGCCGCAGTGTGCCGTGGAGCCCGCAGCCGGGTTCGACGCGGGCCAGCCCCTCCGGGCTGCGAAGACATTTCAACGTGTCAGCGAGCCACGGACCCGCGACCACCTGAGCCCAGTCGGCGTCGGTGCGGCCGGTGGCTGCGTCGGGTGCGACGTCGGCACCAGCGACCATGCGCATGGCCTCGGCGAAGGTGAGGCCGTTGTCGGCTGCAGCTCGCTCGACCTGGCGGAAGTGTTCGAGCATCCGGCCGAGCCGCGCGCGATCGACTTCGACCCAGCGCCCGCGCACCAGCGCGAGCCCGTCGGACTTTGCCAGCAGCTCCTTGATCTCGCCGGCCGTCAACCGCTCGCCGTCGAGCGTGACCTCCATGCGAAAGTCGAGCAGCGCGTCCTGGCCCAAAGCCGACGGTGCCTTGCCGCCAACGGTAGCTGTCACCTGCGGGCGGAGAGGACGGTTTGCCCTCCAGGTAGCGGGCATCCGCACGACGACACCCGCACTCTCCAGCAACGGGACATCACTTAGGAACTGGAAGGCCTCCCTGGGCGTCCAACGCAACGGGTGGAAAATCTCCCCCGCGTCGGCCATGGCTTTCAGCCACGCGCAACTCTCCGCCGCGCGCTGGACGGGGAGCAGCAGCGACAACAGGCGCGTCTTGTTTGAAGCGCCGGCGTACTCGCGGAGCGCCTGACCCAGGGGCACGTGCTGCGCTTTGGCGTGTGCGGACAATCGGGTCGTGTAGGTCGCGAGGAAAGCAAACGGCGCCTCCTCGTCCTTGCGGTTCTCGGCGAGGTTGAAGTGTACGCGACCGACGAGGTTCCAGGCCGGGCTGTGGCGCTTGAGAAAGTCCTGCACCGAGCCTTTCGACGCGGCCAGCTCAGATCCGAACGCCGCATCGAGCTCTTCCCAAAGAGCGTGCAGGACCGCCGCCGTCAGGTACTCCGCGCCGATCATGGGCGGTGCAGCCGAGGCCACCGACTCGAGCTCGTCTTCGGACGGGGCCGGGATGTGCACCTTCGCGCCGTGCTCTTCGGCATCCGGCAGCGTGCAGAGGGTGGTCACGTATCGGGCGCCGAATTCACGCCAGTAGGCGAGGACTGGTGGAAGAAAGATCCCGATCTCGCCCGCTCCGAGTCGTAGCAAACCGTGACCCGAGCCGCGCGCGAACGCCTCCAGCAGACGCTGGGCGAGCCCTGGCTCCAACCTCGGCGCGTCGTCTACCTGGCCTAAAATGAGACGGCCGTGCGGGGTGAGAATGGGGGCAAAGGAGACTGGACCCATCGCGGCCGTCTACTCTTCCTTGCCGCCACGACATGGCCGGCTCCTCAGCTTCGACATGGGCACTTTCACCGGATTTCTATTGGCCCCGGGTTATGGGCGATCTCGGTGAGATATGCAATGTGGCAAGGTAGCCCCAAATCCTGCGATGGCTTTGCACAGCCGCGCAAAGATGGTACGCGAAGAGTGCATGGCTCGGCACCAACAGCACCCCGCGTTTCGGCGAGACGTTTCGAGGGCGCCCGCAATGAACTCTCGACTCTCAACTCTATACTGCTAACTGGTACGCCATGTTCCTCGATCTCTTCTACGGTCTGCGCGACGCCGGCGTTCCGCTCGCCATCCAAGAATGGCAGACGTTTCTGCGCGCGCTCGAAGAGGGGCTGCATGGATCGAGCTTGCTGCGCTTCTACCATCTCGGACGCGCCTGTCTGATCAAGAGCGAAACCTACTTCGACGCCTACGATCGTGTCTTCGCGCGGGTGTTCAAGGGCGTCGAGGGCGCGCTTGGCGATGACGTCACCGAGAAGGTGATGGAGTGGCTGCGCGACCCGAAGAACTTTCCGAACTTGTCACCCGAGGAGTTGGCGAAGCTGCAGCGCCTCAATGTCGACGAGCTCATGCAGCGCTTTCTCGAAACCTTGCAGCAGCAAACGGAGCGTCACGACGGCGGCGGACGCTGGATCGGCACCGGCGGCAAGTCGCCGTTCGGGCACGGCGGCCAGCACCCCACGGGCATTCGTGTCGGCGGCAAGTCCACGGGTCGGTCGGCCATGAAGGTCGCCGAGGAGCGGCGCTTCAAGGACTACCGCACGGACATGGCGCTCGATGTGCGGCAATTGAAGGTCTCACTGCGCCGTCTGCGCCAGCTCACGCGCAGCGGCGATGCCACTGAACTCGATCTCGACGAGACCATCGATGAAACCTGCAAGAACGCCGGCGAAATCGAACTGGTCTTCCGCCCGCCGCGACGCAACGACGTCCGCCTCCTGCTACTGATGGATGTCGGCGGCACGATGGAACCCTACTTCGAGCCCGTCAGCCAGCTCCTGACCGCTCTGCATGAGGATCGCAGCCTGCGCGATTTTCAAGCCTACTATTTCCACAACTGCCTCTACGACGACGTCTACACCGCTGCCCGCATGTCGCGCGCGGATGCCGTCCCGACCGGCGACATCCTGCGCCGTCTCGACAGCCGTTGGAAAGTGGCGCTGGTGGGCGATGCCGCCATGCATCCGGCCGAACTGCTCGAACCCCACGGCAACATCGATCCGCGCCGCACGTCACCGACCCCCGGCGTCGTGTGGCTGCATCGCGTCGCCAGTCATTTCGACCGCAGCGTGTGGCTCAATCCTGAAGGCCCGGCTTACTGGGAAGCACAGACCGTGCGCCTCGTGCGCCGGCTCTTCCCGATGTTTCACCTGAGCGTCGACGGCCTGACCCAGGCCTTGCACACGCTGGTCGGTGCCCGGGCCGCTTAGCCCGCCAACCAGACTCCGAAGAATTTCTCCAGACTCTTCTGTGCCGCGCTCATCATGCGTTGCAGCGCCAGGAGCTGCGGCAGCGCGCCGGGGTGAACGGCCAGGTAACGAACCACATCGCGGGCTCTGACCGCGCCCGTTTGCGGGTCCATGAAGTCACCGGCGTCGGGCAGTTCGGTCGCCGCCGTATCGAGGATGGCGCGCACCGAAGCGAACGCGACGCCGGATTGTTTCGCCAAGGCGCCTATGGCGGCGCCTTCCATCTCGACCGCCACCGATCCGGTGCTCAACGCCGCAACCCGCTTGGCGGCAGCGGTGGCTAGCACATGCGGGCTGCACAGCACCGGCCCGAACACAGTGCGCAGAGCGGCGCGCTCGGCGGCGGCGCACGCACGCTCGCGATGGATGGGGTCGGTTTCGAAATGTATTCCCGACGAGTTTCCGATCACCGCCGTCGCGATGGCGAGATCGCCCGGCAGCAACTCCGGCGACAGCGCCCCGGCACAACCGGTGGAGAGAAGCAGATCGAAGCGACCGGCGTCACGCACAACCTCGGTGGCAGCCTCTGCCCGCCGCTCACCGACCGCCGTCTTGATCAGCCAGACTTCCCGTCCTGCCGCTTCACCGCGCCACAGCGTCGACTCCGCCACGCGGCTCCGGCTGACGCGGCGCATGTGCC
>DASVHW010000119.1 GCA_036382395.1 Candidatus Binatia bacterium
CAACAGGGAATCCAAATCTCGGCCTAAACCACCGCGCCACATCTCGACTCTACTGCACCACAGCCCAGGGTTGGGTCAGTGACCCTTGGCGCGCGGCGCGCCTACCCTGGGTAGAGAATCGCCAGAACACCCTACCCCAAAGGGGTTGCGCTCTGGTCGCCGCAACATGACGTGCGAGAATCGGCGAACAGGCCGGCGCAACGTAACCCTGTCAGGGTAGAGGCGTCGGGCCCTTCTCTACCCAGGGTAGCCGCTACTGCGGCAACCCTGGGCTGTGATACGTAACGCCTTCGGCGTATGCGGAACGCCTAGCACCAACAGTATCGAGATCGTCTGAAGCCTGCAGTAGGAGCTACTGGTAGAACCCTTCTCGCGACCATGGCTTTCGAGATTCCCCACATTGACGACACACACCCGGGGCACTACCCGGCGCGGATTTGCCTTGCGGAGCGAAGTCGGATTTCGTATCTGATAGAAGTACCTGTATGCAGAACGAAACGGTCGAAATCCGCTGGCACGGTCGCGGTGGCCAAGGGGCGATCACCGCGGCGAAGATCTTCGCACAGGCCGCGTTTGAATCCGGCTTCCCAGGCGTGGTGATGGCTCCGAGCTTCGGGACCGAACGCCGAGGCGCGCCGGTCGAAGTTTCACTCAAGATCTCGAAGACGAAGATCAACGACTTGTGTCCCATCCAGCATCCAGATGTCGTCGTGGTGCTCGATGATTCCATTCTGCGCGAGGTCAACGTCACCGCGGGCATGAAGCCGGGCGGCATCTTGGTCATCAATACGCCCAAGGGTCGGGCAGCCTATGACGGCAATCACGTGAGGGTGGCAACTGCCGATGTGACACATCTGGCGGAACAGGCCGGCCTGAAACGGGGGATCGTGAACACCGGTATCATTGGCGCGCTTGCGAAAGCGCTGCCCATCATGCCACTGTCCAAACTGCTCGAGGCCATCGAAGTGGAGTTCAAAGGCAAGAGGGCGGCCGCAAACGCCGAGGCCGCGCGCATGACCTATGCGCAGACGACGACGGAGTAGCAACCATGCCTACCGAGAATCTGCGCGTATTGACCTCCGCTAGTTATGCCGGGCCCGGCGACGCCGGACGCACCGGCTCCTGGCGGGTCCTCAGGCCGGTCATCGACTACACCAAGTGCGCACCGGCGAAGACGGGCAAGCCAGCCTGTTTCTTCTGTTGGCTCTACTGCCCGGATAGCGTGGTGTCCAAGACCCTCCAGCCGCAAATCAATCTCGAGTACTGCAAGGGCTGCGGCATCTGTGCCGAGGAATGTCCCCCCAAAGCCATCACGATGGTCGAAGAGAGCAAGTTCTCGGGGGCGGATGACCGGTAACATATGTTCGTCTTTGAATCCGGCAACGTCGCTGCCGCCACCGGGGTGAGGCTAGCCAGGGTCCAGGTCATCGCCGCCTATCCGATCACCCCGCAGACCCCCCTGACCGAGAAACTTTCCGAATACGTCGACAGCGGATCCTTCGACGCCGAATACGTGGCGGTGGAGAGCGAGCACAGCGCGCTGGCGGTCTGCATCGGTGCGTCGAGCACCAGCGCGCGGACGTTTACGGCGACCTCGGCCAACGGCTTGCTCTACATGGCCGAGCAGCTCCACTGGACCGCGGGGGCGCGCTTGCCGATGGTCATGTGCGTCGTCAATCGGGCCGTCGGCGCCCCGTTCAATATCTGGAACGATCACCAGGATTCCATCTCGCAACGCGACACCGGCTGGATCCAAATCTATGCGAAAGACCATCAAGAAATCCTTGATACGGTCATCAAGGCATACCGGCTCTCGGAGGAGGTCTGCATTCCGGTGATGGTCTGTTACGACGGCTACTACTTGTCGCATACCTACATGCCTTACGACGTTCCGGACCAGGTCGCGGTAGATGCCTTCTTGCCTCCCTACGAATACCGGCACACCCTGGGTCCCAATAATCCCACCAGCTTGAACACGGTGACGCTCCCGGGGGGCCGGCCGGATATCCACGGTGAGTTTGCTCCCGGCTATATGGAACTGCGGCACAACCTCCACATGGAGATGAAGCAGGCCATCGACATCTATACGCGCATCGACGGCGAGTTTGCCGAGATCATCGGCCGCGGTGGAAACCCCATCGCGGAGAAGCACCTCTGTGACGACGCCGAATATGTGGCGGTCGCGCTCGGCTCGATGGCCAACCAGATCAAGGACGTGGTCGTTCGTCTGAGAGATGATGGGCTGAAGGTTGGCCTGCTCGCCCTCTCCCTGTATCGCCCATTTCCGAGCGAGTTCCTCGCCGCGGAGCTGGCGGACCGAAAAGGAGTGATCGTCTTCGAGAAGGCGCTGAGTTTCGGACATTCGGGGACGGTGTGCGCCGACCTGCAGGCGGCGCTGTATCCGTGCGCATCACGGCCGCCGGTGTGGAATTACATCCTCGGTCTCGGCGGCAGAAGCTACCAGAGCGCCGATTTCTACGACGCGATTCGCGACTGCGTCGAGCGTGGGTCTGCGAAGTTCGACAATCCGGGTTGGATTGGGCTGGGCCGGTAGGCGGGCGGCGATGGAGGAAAAAAAGACAACCGTCTTGAATCTGACCGACGAGGAGTTCGTGTACCCGGGCAACCGGGCCTGCACGGGCTGCGGACTGAACATCCTCTACAGGATCGGGCTCAAGGCCATCGGCAGAGACGCCATCCTCGTCGTGCCACCGAGCTGTTTGACGGTGATGCAAGGGTTGTATCCCATCACGTCGACGCAGCTCTCGGTGCTGAATGTGACGTTTGCGTCGACGGCGGCTGCTGCGTCGGGTGTAAAGGCCGCGCTCCGGGCGCAGAAGAACGACCATACCCAAGTGGTGGCCTGGGCGGGTGACGGCGGAACGGCGGACATCGGTATCCAGGCGCTGTCGGGAGCAATCGAGCGCGGCGAGGATTTCCTGTACATCTGCTACGACAACGAAGGGTACATGAACACGGGTGTCCAGCGCTCTGGAACGACGCCGCAAGGAGCGCTGACGGCCAACACCTCCATCAATGGGAAGCGCGAGCGCAGCAAGGATGTCCCGGCGATCGTCGCCGCGCACTCTCCGGCGTACGTGGCCACCTGTTCGGCCGCGTATCCGATGGATTTTCACGACAAGATCAAAAAGGCTCTCAGCTTGAAAGGCTTGAAATACATTCACGCCCACACGCCGTGTCCCCCGGGCTGGGCAATGGAAGAACGGATGGCGGTAGCCATCGGCAGGCTGGCGGTCAGCACCGGTATCTACGTGCTCTATGAGATCGAAGGCGGCGAAATGAGGCTCAGTGAACCTTCCGCCAAATTGCTCGGTAAGAAGAAACTGCCGCCAGTGAGCGAGTACTTGGAGGCGCAAGGCCGCTTCAAGGCGCTGGGGAAAGAGGCCGTCGAGAAATTGCAGCAGGAGGTCGATGCCAAGTGGGCGGCGTACCGTCGCCAGCACGACGTGGCCCTTGCCGCGCGTGGGCCCCAGAGTTGATTCGCTGGTGATTCGCACCCACACGTCTCTGCAGGCAGCCTACCTGCTAGCACTCGCGCTGCTGTTGGCGCAGCCGGCGTCGGCGGCAGGGCCACGCTTTTTCTTCGAAGGGCAGGGACGGCTGATCCTGCGCCACGCCTACTTCGATAGCACCCTCGACGTGCGCTACCGGCACCAGGACGGCAGCTATGACCCGGCGGCCCTGAAACAGATCGAGCACTTCTTCCGTTCACGCGAGGACGGACGCGAAGCCCCCGTTCCGCTACGCCTCATCGAACTGCTGTCGTACATCGAGGATCATTATCATCCGCGGCAGATGGTCTTGCTGTCCGGGTTCCGTAGCCCGGAGTTCAACGCGGATCTGCGCAACGCCGGAGGCGCGGTGGCCCAGGCATCACTGCACACCGAAGCCATGGCCGCCGACATCATGTTTGTCGGCCTGGACATGGCGCGGCTGTGGCGTCAACTGCGCGATCTCGGGGCCGGCGGTGTCGGGTACTACCGCCAGAACAAGTTCCTCCACGTCGATACCGGACCGCCGCGTTTCTGGGAGGCGACGACCTCACGGGTGCAAGAGAATCTTTCAGCCGACAACGCCCGCGTCTTTCTGCGCACCGACTTCGATCGTTATCCGCGTCTCGAAGGCGCAACCTGCGGCCTGCACAGCCTGACGGCGTTCCCGGTGCTTGTTGCTGCAAAAGCGGCGCTGGTCGGCCCCAAAGGCAGCCGCACGGTGACGGTTCAACCGATCAGCGGCGGCGGTGCGATTGAGAACGGGTGCTTTGCCGTTCAGCCGGCACCAGACACGCATGAGTTCCGCGTCATGACTGTTGATGCTGGCGGTAGCATCAACAGCAATTCCGCTCCGGAATCCCACATCGTGCTGTCAACGTGCGAGCCGCGGATCGGTAAGACCCCGCTGCAAATCGAATCGAACAGGATTGAGGTACCGCTCGACTGAAGTGGCCTGCCCGTCTTCTGCTCTGGCTTGGTTCAGGAGGAAAACAGCGTGAGGCCCCGAGCGCGGGTACGCCGGAGCTTTTGCAGGAACTCGTCACGGCTGATCGCCTTGGCTCCCAGACGCACCAGGTGCGGGGTCAAGACCTGGATGTCGAGCCAGTCCAGACCCCGCCCCCGCAGCTGCTCAATGAGATGGAGGAGCGCGAGTTTGGAGGCGTTGGGTTCGCGGTGAAACATGCTCTCGGCGGCAAACGCACCGTCGACCTCAACACCGTATACGCCACCGACAAGGAGCTCGGCATTCCAGGCCTCGGCGCTGTGCGCGATGCCCATTCCGTGCAGTCGGATATATGCCTTGATCACTTGCGGCGTGATCCAGGTGCCATCCTGCTCCGGTCGCAGCGTATCCGCGCAGGCGCGGATCACTTCAGGAAATGCGTGGTCTACGGTGAAGCGGAGAGTGGTCTGGCGGCGCGCACGGACCAAACTCCGCGGCAGGTGCAAGTCGTGGAATTTCAGAACCCCGCGTTCCGCCGGACAAAACCACAGCAGCGGGAAACCTGGCACAGGCCAGGGGAAAATTCCTTGACGATAAGCCAGCAGCAATGTCTGCGGGTGGAGATCGCCGCCGATGGCGACGATCCCGTCGTGGTTTGCCGTCCGTGGGTCGGGGAATTCAGCGACAGGCATGGAAAAACCGAAGGGAGCGAGGCAGCATGGATGCGGGTGTCCTCGACACCAGCATGATCGCAAGATTCAGGCGGGGCGCAAGGGGCTGAGGTGTGAATCGTGCTCGCGAGCCGTGTTGGCGAGACTCCGGGACGAGCACGATTCACGAACACGACTCACGAACTCGGCTTGGCGCAGCGCTGTGCAGGTGCTAACTCCAACGCCAGGGTATTTCTGACCAGGAGGGGCGTCGGTGAACAATCTGTTTTCGATCGAGGGCAAGACGGCAGTGGTCACGGGAGGCTCGCGCGGTATCGGATTGATGATTGCGCGCGGCTACGTAGAAGCCGGCGCGAAGGTGTACGTGTCGTCGCGCAAGCAGGACGTGTGCGACCGCGTGGCGGCTGAACTCTCGGCCCACGGCACGTGCATTTCCATCCCCGCTGATCTCTCGACGGAAGCGGGTGCCAAGGGTCTGGCGCACGAAATCGCCCGGCGCGAGCCGGCTCTGCACATCTTGGTGAACAACGCCGGGGCCAACTGGGGCGCGCCGCTCGCCGAGTATCCCGATTCTGCCTGGGACAAAGTGCTGGCCCTCAACCTCAAGGGCCCCTTCTTTCTCACGCGCGAACTCCTGGGCCTGCTCGAGAAGGGAGCGCGGCCGGGCGACCCGGCCCGCGTCATCAACATCGGCTCGATTGACGGCCTAACGGCCCCGCGCCTTGAGACCTACGCGTACTCCGCCAGCAAGGCCGCGCTGCACCACATGACACGGGTGCTGGCGCGGACGCTGGCGCCGCGCGGCATCACGGTCAACGCGGTGGCACCCGGACCGTTCGAAAGTAAAATGATGGCGGAGACGCTCGATCAGTTCAGAGACATCATCATTGCCACCTGCCCGCTCGGCCGGATCGGTGAGCCGGAAGACATGGCCGGGGTGGCGATCTACCTCGCTTCGCGTGCGGGCGCGTACCTGACCGGTACGGTCATTCCCGTAGATGGCGGGATCTCGGCGTGCGCCTGAGGGCTCGATCTCGGGCGCACCGCCGTTGCGAAAGGTCAGCGTGAATGGCTGAGCAGAGCGAGTCGAACCTGGTCTGGATGGATTTGGAAATGACCGGGCTCGACCCTGACCGGGATACGATCCTGGAGGTCGCGACGCTGATCACCAACAACGAGATCGAGGCAGTGGCCGAGGGCCCGGTGCTCGTAATTCACCAGCCGGCACATGTGCTGGAACGCATGGACGCGTGGAACCGTGAACACCACGGGGCATCCGGCTTGACTCAGCGCGTCCTGGCATCGACGCTGTCAATGGCCGAAGCCGAGAAGCAAGTGCTGGACTTCGTCAAGACGTACTGTCCCGAACGCATCTCGCCGCTGTGCGGCAATTCAATCTGCCAGGACCGGCGTTTTCTCGCCCGCTACATGCCTGCGCTCGAAGCCTATCTACACTACCGCAACCTCGACGTCAGTACGGTCAAAGAGCTGGTGCGCCGCTGGTATTCTGAAGGGCCCAGCGCACCGGAGAAGAAGCACTCCCACATGGCGCTCGACGACATCCGCGAGTCCATTGAAGAACTCCGCTTCTACCGTCAGCACTTCTTTCGGCTGCGACCCCGGCGCTGAGAGATGATCCGCAGCCCCACGTCAGCTCATCGTTGCCGTCTGCAACGGCTCGATGCGATAGATCACCCGTACCTCCCCGGGCTTCCGGTTCGGGTACGTATCAAGGCCGAGGTATTTCTTCGCGAGCGCATCGATATGTGCGTCCGCTCCCTTTTCGGTAATTTCCACGACCTTACCGCGGATCGCCAGGTGCCGGTATGGATTATCGGGATCGAGTATGCACACTCCGACCCGCGGGTCGCGGCGGATGTTCTTGTCCTTTATACGTCCCTTGGCCGAGTTGATTAGCAGAAAGCCGCCGGCGAAATCGAACCACACCGGCGTCACTTGCGGACTGCCATCCGGCATCAGGGTGGCGAGGTGCGCGAAGGTCTTCTTTGTGAGCAAGTCACGGAATCCAGCTGGAATCTCTGCCATCTTTATCCCTCCAATTTGTGGGGATTCTAGCACGCCGGTGCTGTTACGGCGCCTAGACTGAGCCGGATCTGGGGATATTTGAATGAATCAGTGCCGCGATCGTCTCATTATAGTGGCAGCGCGGTAGCCCCCCTTCCGCCTGCCAATGCGCGGCATCTCACAGATGCCGCGTGAACCCTCCTTACCTGGGCGTGGGCGGTTCGTGCGCAGGCACGAACCGCCCCACGCGGAGACGCAGTAGTTTTTCAGCAGCAGCACGAGGCCGGCGCTGCTATATGCCGGGCAAGCGGAGCTCACGCACGGGGGCGAACGAGCGCCGATGCACTGGCGACGGGCCATACTGGCCGATGGCGGTCAGGTGCTGTGCCGTGCCGTAGCCCATATGATCCCGAAAGCCGTATTGCGGGTACAGTTGATCCAACTCGCGCATGATGCGATCGCGCGCGACTTTGGCGACGATGGACGCGGCGGCGATCGAGTAGCTGCGTGAATCCCCCTTGATCAGGGGAGTCTGCGCCATGGTGAGGCCGGGAATGCGGCGCGCATCCACGAGAACGTGCTCGGGGGCAACCGGCAAGGCCGTCACCGCCTGCCGCATAGCTTCCAGTGCGGCGCGATAGATGTTCAAGCGGTCAATCTCTTCGGGTTCGACGATGCCGATCCCGATTCCGATCGCCACAGCATGAATCTTTGCCGCCAACTCCTCCCGGAGCGCAGCGGTGAGCTTCTTGGAATCATCAACGCCCCGGAGCGCAGCGCCTTGAGGCATGATGACGGCGGCCGCCAGTACCGGGCCGGCAAGCGGCCCGACGCCGACTTCATCGACACCGGCAACATTGGTGATGCCTGTAGACCACAGACCCCGCTCCACCCGCAGCAGTACTCCCAACCGTGCTGCCTGCCGACGCTCCCGCTTGCCTACCGCCATACCCAGTCAACCGGCCCACAGAGAGCATGGATGTCCTGAGCTGTCGAGCCCGTTCCGTCAGTTCAGGGCAGAAAGCCGTTGGTGTGCAAGTGACAAATATAACAAGGGAACGTGAAGTGGGCGTTGCCAGAGCCATCGGCGCGGTAGAACTGCGTGGTCGTGTGGCAGACTTGGCACACTCCCCGCACCGGAGGTGTCACGCTGGCGAAGCCGCCGTCGGCGGCGCCGTTGACGTTGGTAAACTCGACCACACGTTGCGCCCCTGACGGCGTGAGGATCTGCTCCCGGACGAAGAAGAGATTGCTGCTGCCGTGCGGGGTGTGGCACTGGAAGCACTGCGACGGTGTTCCCGCCGCTGGGTCTTCATGCGGTTGCTGCGCGCTGTGGCAGTCCGCGCACGCGGGCAGGCTGCGGTGCCCGAGTCCAAACTGGCCGACCTGGAGGTTCAGGTGGCAGCGCTCACAGACGAGGCCGCCGTGACCACCGGAAGCGGTCAGCTTGGCCGCTTCCAGGTTGTGGCAGAAGCCGCAGTACCCAAGCGCGGCTTCCGGGCCGAGTTGGTGCGTTGGGCCGACGGGTGCAGGGACCTTGTCTGGACCGGGGAGGCTGCGGTGCCCCGGGCCGTAGGTGCCCGGGAGGCGGTTGTCATGACACGTTTCACACTTCAGATCATTGCTGTAGGGGGTCAAGTTCACCGCGAACTGGTTATGGCAGTAGGCGCAAAAGCCCAACGCGGCCTGCGCTCCGAGTTGGTGTGTTGGGCCGGCGGGTGAAGGGACCTTGTCCAAACCGGGGAAGCTACGGTGCCCCGGGCCGTACGTGCCCGGGAGGCGGTTGTCATGACACGTCTCACATTTCAAATCCGCACTGTACGGCGTCAGGTCGGCGGCGAACTGGTTGTGGCAGTAGGCGCAGAAGCCCAACGCGGCCTGCGCTCCGAGTTGGTGCGTTGGGCCGGCGGGTGAAGGGACCTTGTCCGGACCGGGCAGGCTACGGTGCCCTGGGCCGTACGTGCCCGGAAGGCGGTTGTCATGACACGTCTCGCATTTCAGATCCGCACTGTACGGCGTCAGGATGACGCCAAATTGGTTGTGGCAGTACGCGCACGAGCCGAACGGCGCCTCGGCACCGAGGAGGTGTGATGGTCCGACGAACGAGGGGACCTGGGCCGGGCCGGGAATACTGCGGTGCCCCGGACCGGTGATGCCCGGGGAGCGATCTCCGTGACAGACCTCGCACTTGAGGTTGGGGGCCGCGCCCGCCATGTTTGCGGCGTTCTGTCGATGGCAGAGGGCGCAGTCGCCAAACGCGACAACGGCAGCCGGCGGCGGCCCTCCGAACTGGGTCGCCCCGTGACCGCCACATCCAGTGGTGAACAGCACGAGCAGACAGGAGCGCAAGGCGTACCGCTTCATGGCTGGGTTCCATGGCAGTGGCGGCAGAGACTCCCGTCGCTGACGGGCAGCCGCAATGCCCGAGTGCCTCTGCTGGAAAACTTCGCTTGAGGGCTCGACTCACCGTACTTACTGGCGATGCGGCTCCATTGCGCCACCAGTGCCGTCCGAACCGCCTCTGGGAGCCCGGTGGCGGCGGGCAGCCAGCGTTGATCGAGACCCTTCTCCCCTATGACCCTCGGGTCGTGAAACAGGTGACAGGTACCACAGAAGATGCCGTTTTCCTCCGTCAGCGGCAGCTCTGGCTGGCCTTCCTTCTTTGTCGGGAGGAGTCGCGCCAGCTGTGCCGGCGTGGCCTGCAGGTGCTCCGCCGTCCCGCTGTGAATGGTGGCGGCATGGCACATCTTGCAGAGCTCGGATTTCGGCTGGGAGAGTGACATGTCTTCCTGGTGGCAGATGCCGCACTTCTCCGTATCGGTCCCGCCGTCTGGCTTCAGCATCCGGTGAGGACTGTCAGATTCTTCCTGGGACAGGACGGGATTGACGGCGGCCAGGAGAGCAAACAGAGCAAATGCAGTGAACTTCATTGCTGGACCCCGTTGGTGCCATGGCATTGCGGACAGCTGGCCACGCCTAAACGGTCGACCACTGCACGGACCTGGGCCAAGTCGAAGGATGGGTCGCCCGTACGGTTGATGATGTGGATGTTGCGGATTTCGTGACAGGCGAAGCAGTCCGGGCGACCCCAACCGGTCTGATGTTCCTCCTGTACGAGAAGGAGTCCTTGGGGAGAGTTCAACAGATTGCCGTAATCTTCGCTTTGTGGCGGACCGCTGCTGCCGCACCCGCCGGCGGCTATCAACAATAAGACGGCCAGAATTGTTCGTCGGGTCATTGGCCTACATCCACTTTGCCCTGCTTGTGGCAGTTGATGCAGAAGTCCTCGCGATGGCAGCTGCCGCATTGCATCGGGTTGGCGCGGACCTGTACCGAGTGGAAGAAGCGGAAGTTGCGGTCGTGGACCCGCGTTTGGATGGTATCGCGGCGGTCGTGGCAGTCGATGCAGAACGACTCGCGGTGGCAGTTTTCGCACTTCGCCGGATTTGCCCGCGACATGTTGGCATGCACCTTGAGCCACGCAACCTCGTGGTCGGGCGGACGCAGGGGCGCGAGATTCTCATGACAGGTCGTGCAGGCTTGCGGAGCCTTCGCCATGCGCGACTCGCTATCGACATGGCAGAAATGGCAGGCGGCGCTGTGGGGGTACTGGGCCTGTGCCGACAGCTCACGCGCCAGCTCTTCGTTGCCCGCCTCGATCAGCGCATCAAAGCGATGGCACTCGATGCACGTGACATTTGCCGACGCCAAGGTGGGCGCGTGTTTCGCGTGATTGAACTTCCAACGGGCGTCCGCCGTGCCCCGTGCGGCCTCTGCAGGCTGGCGGAGCTGCAGGTAACGGTTCGACGGCAAGTATTGACGGCAGGCCGACGCGATCGCGGCGGCGGCCAGCATGGTTGCGACTAGACACGCGGCGCGCTTCACGAGACCGGCCTCCCTGAGCTGGGCTCCCAAGGATTCGGCTTGGCAGAGGCTCCCTGGGGCTGTGCCGGCTTGTTGGCCCGGTAATCGAAGTTGTACCGAATCAAGAAACCGAAGCGAAACTCTTCGTCGAAGCGCTGGTTACGGTTGCCTTCAAAGTCGAGTTCCCACACCAGGCCGGGACGGATGACGTAGCCCAACCCCAGCATTCCGGTGACGGCCGTATCGCGCTGGTTGTTTTCCTTGGCATAATGGGCCACGTCAATCTTTGTCCGGAACACAATCCGGTTGTAGACCCGGCTCTCGTAGTAGGCCTTGCCGCCGTTTACGCTTCCTCCGGCGCTGTCGATGACGTAGTACTCGAGCCGCACCACCTCGAGACCGTCACCGCCCGGTAACCACACAAGCCCCGCGCTCCCGACGCTGCCGTTCACGGGTTTGTTGTCCTGTCTTTCGTAGCGCTGATACGAATAGTCGCCGAAGGCGGAGACCGTGCGGCTGAGCGTGTACCGCAGCCCACCCCGGAACTGGCGCATCTCGCTCAGCGAGAAGAGCTCGAAAATTGCGTCCTCGCGGAGGTTCTTGTCGGCGATCACGCGTTCACCCTGATTCTGCGGCTTGTAGTAACTGCTCTCGAAATTGAAGAGCAAGCGTGGTTGAAACAGGAACACGTCGAATCCTGCCGTCCCCAAGTCGACGTTCTGCCGTTGGGTGTCGAGGGCAACCGACCCGTAGAAGTTCGGCAGGCCCGGTAGCTGGGTGAAAGAGCGCGAACCTGTTCCGGTGACAACCTGCCGCAGGATGCGCCCGTCGCGGTGCTGCTCGAAATAACCGACACTGAGGCGGCCATCCTTCAGATGTGTCGTGTGCACGCTGCCGCCGAAAATCTGCTCATCTTGCGACAGGCTTTCGGAGGAATACGTGGGTTCGAAATACCGGGGTTGGCCGCCGAAGATGGTGAAACCAACAGGCCCACCTGGTTCGATGTTGATCTTTCCCGCATCAGCGACGAATGGGGCAGCCAGCCCTTCGTTGAGGAATTGGCGTCCGAGCGTAAAGTCGACTCCGGGTGGTGTGCCGGGCACACGCAAGGAGCCGGAATAGAAGTCCGTTGCTGTGTGGTTGAGCCCGAAGTCATGTTCGACGCGAAAGTAGGTGTCGAGGCTGGTGCCGCCGTACAGTCCACTGACGCCCAGGTTGCCGTAGAGGTCTGTGGGCGCTTCAGTTTCGCGGGATTGGTCACCCTGTCGGACCTGCCCGAGCAGCGAAAGGTCACCCTGCAGGTCGACCGCATGAGCCCGGTGGCCGCACAGCCAACCTGCCCACAGCCCGAGTGCGACTCGGATGATGAATCGCTTTCCCGACACGAAACCCCCTGCCGGCGGAGTCTGAACAGCAGGGAAGGCGGCCGGCACGGCCTCCCTGTGGTGCGAATGCTGTCTTACTGTCTTCCGGCGTGCAGTCCTGACACCGCGAAGTCCCGTCCCTCCTCGTGGCACACGCTGCACGCTTCCGTGCCGTCGGGTGCCGTCATCGTCTCGGCGTGCGCCACGGCGTCAGCGGCGTCGTGACACGCCGTGCACACCGATCGAATCGGGCCCAGCCGCCCGTCCTCTACCTCGTTTCCCGTCACCGAATCGAGATGAGTCAGGCGTGTGCCCAGCGCGGTGCCCGGGAACGGGGGCATCAGGTACGTCGTGTCCACATGGCACTTGGCGCAGTCGCGCCGATCGCCAGGAAAACGAACATCGGCGAAGTCGATTGCGCTGTATCCCTGCGGCGGCAGGCCGAACCCGTATATAATGTACGGTTTCTGCTCGAGCTGGTCCCCGGTGTGGATCTTGTGGATCATCCGCTTGAAATCGATGCTGGCGGTCTGGTCACCACGCGCCACTGCTGCCGGGTCTTGCTTCCGGCGTTCTGCGTCGGTCTGGTTGGGGTTGTGACAGATGGCGCAGTATTCCGTCTGATTGCGCAGGTTCCCGTGGACAGAGAAATCCTTCGAAAACTCGCCGTGACACGAGGCGCAGAGAGTGTCGCCCACCACCGTACGGCGGGGCATGGCCGTGGAGTCGTCAACCGTAAACGTGAGTACCGGGTTCGGCGCGGCTTCTTCGGCGGTTTTTGGAGAAATCCCGGAGGTTGTGAGGTGCACCGCGCGCCGCGCCTCCGCACCGATTGCCCAGGTGCCACTCGCGTCCGCCGGGATACTGATGGCCGGCGTGTACTGGAAGACGCCGCTGGCGTCGGGTCCAACGAGGGTACCGGATGAACCGCCACCCACTACTGTGGCGGTCAGCATCACGGCGTAGTCGGCAGAGGGTCCGCTGATCGCAAACGCTAGGCGATCGAGGCTCATGACATCGCTTGATCCCAGCGGGTTCCCCGCGTTGTCGGTTACATTGAATGCGATGATCGGGGTCTGGCCGGCCGCGTGAGCCGTAAGTCCGGTGATGGTGACGTGCAGGCCATGGAGCTGCCTCGAGCGTTCGGGGATCACGTGCGCACCGACGACCGAGATGTCGAACTCGTTGCCCAAGTCCGGCACGTGGCACAGGGCACAGTCTCCGTCGCGAAAGCCCTTCGAGGCGACATGGTTTGTTCCGGGAGGACCGGCCGGGGTATCCGCCAGCGACGGATTGACGTCGTCGTGGCAGGTTGCGCACGCCGCCGTGGCTGGCCGTTCGCTGTAGTATTGCACGGTCGGTCCCTGCGAGTGGCACACGGCGCATCCCTCGATGGCCCGCGGGAACTTCACGCCCGTGACCACGCCGTTGGCGTCCTTCTGGGCGAACACGGTGTTCCCTATGGCGTAGGTGGAGCCGGGTGGGCCGTTGACGATCAACGGCAGATCTTTCCCGCGGTGAATCTGGTGAATCATGTTGCGGAAGTCGAGGCTGCGGGGCGGCGTGGGAGGTGGAGGGCTGTCGACCGCGGCTTCGGTGTGGCAGAGCATACAAAGCCGTACCTCGCGGCGGTTGCCGTGCGCCAGCAGCGGTTCATGGCACGCATTGCATTGTTGCGTTGTCGTGCTGGCGAAGAGTTGTGGTGCACCGCCTGCGGGCACCACGTCGAACACGGGGTTGACGCCCAATCGGTTGCTACCCACGAAGCGGTCGACCTGCATGCCCACCGTGTACGTGCGTGACGGATCAAACCCGGGCGCCAGCTGCGTTCCGAACGTGTACTGGTACACGCCGCTCACCGGGTCGATGGTTTGCAGGCTGCCGTTGCTGTCATAGGCCGGGTTCGTGGCGTTGATGTCGTTCACGTAGCGCGTGAAGGTGCGCGGGGTGCCCACATCGCTGCTAGCCGAATAGTCCTCCACGTGCGCGATGGTGAGGCGTACGCGCGCCTGCTGATCGTTCTGTGGCGTTGGCAGCACCGGGATGATTGGTACGCCCGCCGCGTCGGTCAACGTGAACGTGACTACGATGTGACCCGATCCGTCAATTGTGGTGCTGGTGATCGAGCTGGACAGCCCCGCCCCTGCCGGCGTGGAGGTTGGTGTGGCTGTCGGCTGCGTGGGCGTAGGGGATGGCTGCGTGGCGGTGGGCGTTGGCGGCCGCGTCGTTGCCGTGGGGCTTGGTGACCTCGTCACCGTCGCGGTGGCCGTCGGCCGCGGCGAAAGCGTCGGCGTTGGCACCGAACTCGTGGCGGTGGCGGTAGGGATAGCGGTTGGCTGGGGCGTTGGCGATGGAAACTGCACATCGTTACTGTTTCCGCATCCGACCCACACAGTTGCGATGAACAGCAGCGCAAGTTTCCGCAACCGGGCATTGCTCTCGACTGATCCCATCATGCGGACCTCCAGCTGAAGCGATTCCCAACGGGTTCTATGCCACGGGAGCCCCAGTCAACGATTAAGGGCTCCGCCGCTTGTAGCACACCGTGCGCCACAATTTCTAGCGCGGTCGAGGCTAGGCCCGTAAATCAACAACTCTTATGTGTAAGAAAATCCGAGCGCTGTTCCCAAAAAGAAGAGTTCTGCTCGGCGTTCCAATGCTCGTGACTGCTGGCGCTGTGGTTAGAGCGCCAGCTCTGCCAGTCCGGGGGACGGTCCTGCGTGGTCCTCACATTTCTGCTGGCGGACCAGAATCTATTCCTCGAGCCGCCCGCCGTGGCCGGCTCGCTCGAACCGCTCCCGCAAAGCGGCGAGATCACCGCTGGTGAACGGCTGAAAGTCCGCTGCGCCGCGCGGACGCCAGTATACCGGGTCGGTGATCCGGTCGATGAGGAATTTCTCACGCCGCAGCACGCGTTTAAGGACCTTGTTGGTATGGGTGGTTGCGAGTTCCGGCGCCACCCGTACAAACACGGGCCGCCAGCGCGGCGGCAAATCGGCCGCGCCATCCAGGAAGGCGGCGAACGCCACCGGATCGAACGTCGCCTCGTCCTGCAGCTTGATGGCCGCCATGACTTGGTCGCCCGCCTCGGGATCGGGGACGCCGTAGACGCTGGCGAGAATCACGTCCGGATGCCGGATCAGCATCTCTTCGATCGGTCTGGCGAGGAAGTTCTCGCCGCCAACCCGCAACCATTCGGCGTCACGCCCGGCAAAGTAGATGTATCCCTCGGCGTCCTTGTATCCCATGTCACCGGTGTGGAACCAGCCCTTGCGCGTGCGCTGCTGTGTGGTTTCCTCGTCCTTGTAATACCCTTCGAAGAGGAAAACCCCACTGGTGTTGACGATCTCCCCCACCGCTTCGTCGGGATTCAGCAAGCGGCCGGAGTCGTCGAACTGGGCGGGGGGACATTCTTCCCCGGGCTCGTTGAGGATCTTCACTCCCTCAGCGCGACCAAGGCTGCGCGGTGGGTCGCTGGCGGTTCGCGAGAATCCCACCCCGACCTCGCTCGAACCGTAGCCGTCGATCACCTCGCAGCCGAAGCGCTTCGCGAAGGCCTCGATGTACTGCCGCGGGGCTTCGTTACCGTAGGCCAAGCGCAGCGGGTTGTCGGCATCGTCGGGCCGTGCCGGCGTCTCCATGATGTAGGCGAGCGGATTGCCGACGTAGTTGAAGAGCGTTGCTCCGAAGCGCCGGATGTCGGCGAGGAAGTTGGTCTTGCTGAACCGCCGCGCCAGGGCGATGCATCCGCCCGCCACCAATGCCGGGCTGAACGCCAGGACCTGCGCGTTGGAATGCAGCAGCGGCATTGCCGCATAGACGGTGTCGGCTGCGCTGAAATTGCACATGTGTACCGACGCGCCCCAACCGAGCATCATCAAACGGCCGTGGCTGTTGAGCACTCCCTTGGGCGCCTTGGTCGTGCCGGAGGTGAAGACAATCATGAGGAGATCAGTCGATTGCACCGCAACCTCGGGGTCGGTGGTGGCGACGCCCGCGAGTTCCTTCTCGAGGGTTGACCAGTTGCTGGGGAATTTCCCGCTTTGCGTGTCCAAACCACCATCGGTGACCAGAACCTTCATCTGCGCCGCAGGCTCGATTCGGAGCGCGGTCTGCAACTGCTCGCTGTAACGTGCTTCGACGACCACGATCTGGCATTCGGCGAAGGTGACGTCGCGTGCGAGAAAGGAGCCCGTGCGCGTCGGATTGAGTCCCACCAGAACCGCACCTGAAAGGCCGCAGCCAAGTTCCGCGAAGACGAA